>JAUVYF010000001.1 GCA_030603215.1 Candidatus Bipolaricaulota bacterium | reverse complement strand
GGCCACTTTCTGTGGATACACTTGTCCGTTCCCCTTGCCTGAAACGCTGACTTGACCTGAGAGCGGTGTTCTGCCATACTTCTACCAGGTGAAAGAGGTGAAGGGGTACAAGGTGAAAAAACTGGTTGTCCTAACTGGCCATTCCGGGTCGGGAAAAACGACTTTTTGCGAGAGCCACCCAGAGTGGGCAGTGGTATCAAAGGATCACATTCGGCGAATGGTTTTCAATCGGGACTTTGACCTTTCCTATGAAGAAGTCGTGGATCGGATCTTCGCCGCTGTCCTTGTCGAGACAGTGGAATCTCACGCGGAAGTCGTGTGTGTCGACAATACCAATCTAACACGCGAGGAGAGATCCTCCTTGATTGAGGTGGCGCTTGCCTCTGGACGCGAGCCGGTTGCCCATGTCATGCCGCTCCTGCCCC
The DNA here is from genome assembly GCA_030603215.1 of Candidatus Bipolaricaulota bacterium. Taxonomy (GTDB): domain Bacteria; phylum Bipolaricaulota; class Bipolaricaulia; order UBA7950; family UBA9294; genus JAUVYF01. The sequence continues at coordinate 77,579 of JAUVYF010000001.1, read as the reverse complement.
TTGAAACCCTCTACAGACGGAAACAAGCCCAACTCCGGGAACTTGCCTCGAGATATCCGCAACTCGGCGTGAGTGGGTTTGATCGCGCTCGCTACAACCGCATCCATCGTTCTTATGAGGAGATCGGTAAAGATGAGGGATTTGCTGAAGTGATCCAGGAGGCTCCGCCGCTTCCGCCGCAACAGAGCGGAGGAGTCCTTAGAGTGCGGCGCACGCGCAGGAAAAGGGTCCCTGAGCTCAAGCCTCTTCCTCTCTTTACCTAGTCTTTCCATTCATCCAAAGAGCCAATACGGCCCATTTTGGCTTTCCACTCCGTGAGATGAGAAGATGAGAGCCACGCCCTCCTCTACCGCAGTAACGCGAGCAACACACTCATTGTTGCCAGATTACCCACTGTGGTCAGTAGTACCACCGAGGCAGTGAGATCGGGTCGCCGATCGTACTGAAGGGAGAGGATAAGGGCGTTGACTGCGGTGGGGGTACTCGCTTCGACAATCAACACCGCCCGCAACAGCCCTTCGATCCCAAGAGCAGCTGTCACTCCCCAAGCAACAATAGGTGGAATGAGCAACTTGACTGCTGTGAGAAGCGCCGCTTGGTGAAGCAGGCCCCGGACACGGACCCCGGAGAGGACCATCCCCAAAAGCACCAGCTGAAAAGGAATTGCTGCCTGGGCCAGTAATTCGATCGGCCGTGAAATCGCAAGCGGAAGCGAAATGGAAAAGGCGCGAACAACAAACGCAAGCAAGAACGCGTAGAACCAGGGAACCTTAAGAATGCTCAACATCAGTTTTCGAACGGATATCCCCTTTTGCCAGCTGGCGACGCCAACACCGAAGATCACTACGAATGCCATCTGAGTTACCATGTAGATGACCCCCAACGTGAACCCAGCCTCACCAAAGCCGAACAGGAGAATCGGAAGCCCGTAGTTGCCTGTGTTATTGAAACAAAGAGAAAGAATCGATGCAGCTCTTGTATCTGGATCCCATCCGAGAAGCCGCAGCCCTACCAGGCTAAGGACGAACAGGATCGTGAATACAATCGCCAAGAATATCACAGTGTACGTAAAGTCCCCTACCGTAATTGAGTGAGTAACGAGAGACTGGAAGATGAGTGCTGGAGTGAACACATAGAACGCAAGCTTAGTTACCGTAGTCGTTCTAATCTCTATGCATCGAGCGAAGACATAGCCAACAGCAGCAACCAAGACAACCGGCATTATGACATCGAGAAACAACATGATCACCTGTAACTTTGCACAGTTGGCGCCGCCAAGTCAGATCCGGAGCCGCTTCGCATGGGAAGTACAAGAACAGCGATTGGGGGGCCCGCCCGTGCTGTAAGGCTCAATGGTACTCGCCGTCTATACACACCGCAACCTTGACCTACAGCCCGCAGGGTGAGTCAATAATGGAGATCAGGGCACTGTGTGGACATCCTTGCCCGTTACAACCGCTAGCCTGAAGTAGCTTCGCCAACAGAACACCATTTCCACTTTGGTTGCAAAACAGAGGTCCTCCCTGTTGTCAAATGCCGGATGACTGTCCGCGCAGCCGCGGGAAACACCTCATACACCAGTCGCCTTGCAGAAAGACGGAGGATGATATATGGTCTTGCGTGCATCTCTTGAAGCTGCAATAGGAGACAGGAGTGAGAGAGCGGACAATACGGATCGTGCTCGTTGGCCTGGGAAATCTGGGGCGGCGTTTTGTGCTGCTTCTCTCTGAGAAGGGCTCCGCGCTTCGCGCATCCTATGGTCTCGACCTCCGTGTGGTTGGCGCGGCAGACTCCCGCGGTATCGCCGAGAATCCCAGCGGTCTAGACCTTGAGAACCTCGTTCGGATCAAGGAGACAGGCGGATCGGTGGGCGACTACCCAGAGGTAGGCAAGCGAGGCATTAGTGCATTGTCGCTTGTCGCCAGACTAGAGGCCGACATCCTCTGCGAGGCATCCCCTGTGCACCTGGATAGCGCTGGCGAGCCAGGAATCTCATGCATCCGCACCGCTCTCTCCCGAGGCATCCACGTCGTGACGCCGAACAAAGGGCCAATCGTTCTTGCTTACCGGGAACTGACCCAACTCGCGGCAAAGCACGGCGTATGTCTTCGCTTCGGCGGGACGGTCGCTGGCGGCCTTCCTGTGCTCTATCTCGGGATGCGGGACCTACGTGGAGCCACGATCAACTGCATCCAGACGATCCCCAATCTTGTTACCGGGCTCATCCTTGACCTTCTTGGTGAGGGCATCACCTGGGAAGACGCGCTCACTCAGGCGCGGACAGAAGGCGTGCTTGAGGCGGACGAAGGCTGGGATATCGATGGCTGGGATGCGGCAGCAAAACTTGTCATCCTGGCTAATTCGGTCCTTGGTTTTCCAGCTCGCCTGGAGGATGTCAAACTAAAGGGCATCAGGGAGATTGACCCCAACTTGGTGAGACAAGAAGCTAAACATGGGCGAAAGATGCGGCTTCTTGCTGTCGCCACGCGAACGGAGAAGGGAACGTACACACTTGTGGTCGAGCCACGCGCCCTTCCAGCTGAGCATCCCTTGGGACGTCTCGGTGGAAAAGAGATGGGAATCGTTTATCACACCGACATTTACGGGACCATCACCGCAATTATCAAGGAGACTACTCCGATCCCTTCCGCGGCGACAATGTTACGCGACATCTTGGATATCACCATCCCATAGGGCTGTTATGGCACCTGTGTAGTATATAGTATTATTGGCCAATCATCGGCTTTCGTGCCCTATCTTCTTTGACGAAATAGAGAGCAAATAGAGCCATAGGGGCCAGAGCTGCCCAAAAAACAAAGGGTAGCCCCGGAGTGATATCAGCCAAGCTGTTGCCAAGAAGAGGAGAAACAAGGCCACCCAGTCGGGAAAAGACCATTACTAGCCCCACCGCTGTTCCGGCACGAGTTACTCCAACTCCCCTTGTCTCTATGATCATGGTGATAAGGACTGCCATGAAGCCATCACGAACGATGCCTGCAACCGCCACAGAGAGCCAAACCGCTGGGCCCCGAGCAATGGACAGCAGTCCCACTCCAATCGCAGTCATTAGCGTGGCTACAATGAGAACTGCTTTCCTTGAGCCAAGCCTATCGGATAACAAAGCCAGTGGGATAACGAAGACCGCGCTAATCCCGTGGAAAGCAGCTAGCGCCCCATCAGCGCTAGTCGCCGGCCATCCTATCTCCCGCAAATATAGTGGCAGATACCCAAACATTCCCTGGATACAGCCTCCTATACTCAGCATGGCTAGTCCAAGAAGCCACACACTCCTGAGGCGGACCACATGTGACAATGCCTGGCGCAGCGACGCTGTGTTTGCATTACTAGCTGATGGAGCCTTACCAGGTATGGGCTGTATGAAATGCCATAGGACGCTGACTGCAATCGAGATAAGACCGTAAAAAAACAACACATTTCTCCAGCCACCAAGCCAGGGAGATAATACTGTAGCGCTAATCATTGACCCGACCAGAAAACCAAGCGCCATACCCATTGACACAATGCCATTAGCTAGCCCCAAATGTCGTGCTGAAAACCAGGTAGCACAAGCCTTGTGAACGTTTGTTGGTATGGCTTGGACCAAGAAGCCAAACAGAAAGACAGTTACTGTCAAAGTGGCAAAGCTCCCTGAGAGCCCCCTCAGTGCGCCAGCTACTCCAACTAACAGGCAGGTTAGCCTCAGAGTGCGCTTTGACCCAAACCGGTCGCCGAGTGAACCGCCAATCAGGCCCGTAAGAATACCACTGACAGAGCTCACTCCCCATATCGCGCCTATCTGAAGGAGATTCAGCCCCAAATCCTCGGATATCTCCTTGAAGAGAACAGGCATGCACATCGTCGGCATGGCGACCGCAAAGAAGTGGGTCAATGCGGACAGAGCAAGCACATACCACTTGTATTTCGACTGGTTACTCCTGCTCTTCACATAAGCCTTTTGCAGAATGGTTTAGCAAGGTGTCAGCGTTAGATCTCTATTCCTGGCGCTTTCTCTTGTCTCTACCACATTCTACGTTAGCGCTGATAGTAGCCTAGTGTTATCCGAAAAGCTATAACCCAACGCGACTATTCGCTTGATACTCAATCTGTGGGATGGCGCGCAAGAGCACCTGTATCGATATGTGAGACAAGCGCACCCCAAGAAGTTGGCAGCAGCGTCAACCAACGCGCGGAGTACCTGTGCTGCCACATTGCAGGGATGCGCACAGATCGTTATCCTTCCTTCTGAATGATGATGAACATCTATCAATTCCTTGCCGAGCACTCTATCGAGTATGAACGTGTCGACCATCCACCGGTATTCACTTGTGAAGAGGCCGAACAGCTTGTTCCTCCAATGCCTGGCACCGACACCAAGAACTTGCTTGTTAGAGACAAAAAAGGGCGTCGCCATTTCCTTGTAGTGGTGAGATACGATACGTTAGTTGATCTGAAATCTCTCTCTCGTGCACTTGGGGTCTCGAATCTTAGCTTCGCGTCATCAGAGCGTCTCAAGAAGTATCTCGGCATTGAGCCTGGCGCGGTCAGCCTGTTGGCCATCGTTAATGACATCGAAAGCGCCGTCGAGGTGATTCTGGATGCGGACCTCTGGAAGGCAAGAGTTCTACGATGTCATCCATTGGTGAACACCAGTACGCTGGCGATTCGCCGAAGCGACATCGAGCGACTTCTTCTCATCACCAGCCACCGCTACACGGTACTGCCCGTGCCCAAAATCACGAGACAACATGAGGAAGCATAACCATGAAAAAAGGGGACAGGCTACTTTTCGGGCAGTATCCATATGAAAAGTTGCCCCTCCCCAGTAGTATGGAGCATTAATGCTGAAGGTCGGGTTGAGAAAAGAAATGAAATGGGTGGTAAAGGCTGAGCATCTAGCCAGCGCCTTGGGGAGCGGTCTCGTTGAAGTGTTGGCAACTCCGGTTCTTGTCGGGTTCTGCGAGGAGTGTGCAAGACTTATGGTTGAGCCGCTCCTTTCTACCGGCCAGAAGACAGTTGGCACCCACATTGACCTCCATCATCTGGCAGCAACACCAGTGGGAATGCAAGTAAACGTGAGGGCAAAGTTGGTTGAGATTGATGACAAACTGCTGCGATTTCATGTCGAGGCGTGGGATGAAGTGGAACGCATATGCAGAGCCAAACACGAACGATTCATCATCGATGCTAAGCGTTTCGAACGCGGGATTGCAGATAAATCGGGCTGTGGCATAGGTAAACAATCTGTTACTTGAGCTCCTTGACCAGGGGTGAGAGTGAGACGAAGTAGGGGCGGTTCGCGGACTACTTCTTCGTGAACGTAGGTACTCTCTTTCGTATACTTCATGAATATAGTGAGATGATCCTTGTAGTGAGGTGAAGGAAATGAGTAAATCAGCAGTAGAGCTTGCTCGGGCTGCAATGTCAGCCTATGAAGAGCTTGACAGCTTCGAGGTTACACAAAAGATCAATGCTGGAAAGATCAGCGCAGAGGCACATATCCGGTACAAGAAGCCAGGCAAGATGACGGTAGAGTATCGCACCTATCAGGATCCACTATCTGAATTTGAAGAGAAACTGGCAGGTGGAGTGGAGTTTATCGGTAATGAGCTTGTTGGGATGCAGCTCATATACGACGGACATGGCACGTGGATCTATGATGCCGGTAATAACGTAGCCCTATACAAGCCTGGAAAAAAGTTGTACTCGCCACTTCGCGGATCAAGCAGCCTGGGAGAAATAGGTTTCTTGCGTGGGCTGACCAGTGATTTCCTGCTACGATATGAAGAGGCTGAGGCTATTGCCGGCCGTGACGCACATCGTGTGGGACTAAAACCAAAGGTGAGTCATCGCTCATTGTTACTGAAAGAAGAGAGCTTTCCGATAAAGAGGGCAACGTTAGTACTCGACACGGAAACATCCTTTCCACTGAAAATCAGCTGCTATCCCACACAGCGTTCCCCTATGGCCTATCTAGTAGCGCCGGGTACGCCAGTCGTCGTAGAGTACGTCAACCCACAACTAAACGAGGTTGATAATCAAAGGTTCTCATTTACCCCGCCTAAAGGAACGCGGGTGTTTCGTGAACAGGTAGTCGGAAAGGACAAGTTGGGCGAGATGCTCCCGTTTGATCTGCCCTTGGAAGCACTGGAGGGCGATGAAAAGTATGATCTCTACAGCAATAGAGCAGTGCTGACAGTCAATGAACAGAAGGATCGTGGTCATGTCTTGTTGACGCTTGTGCCGCGGCAGGAGAATGAACAGAAGGAACACGCGCCAGCCATGCTTTCTTTGTGTGTCGGAAACTATCTGTCGCGAAACATGAACCGACGCCGAGCATTCCTCTCTGAGCAAGGAGAGAAACTAATGCTGGGCAAGGTAACTGCACAGTTCCTCGATCGCGGCGCATTGGTCGAAGACCAACTTCCCACTGGAATGAAGCGAAAGATCATGGAGTTAGCATGGAAGAAAGGCGAAACTTACTGGTTTCTATTAGCGGAGGAACTCGATAAAGAATCCCTGGTGAAGTATGCCCAAGAACTTGCTAAGACGGAAGAATGACAGCGACAAACAGTAATAGAGTTCAAGTCGCATAGAGATATACATAGAGTAGCAGATTCAGCTAAGCCAACTGGATTCAAGGAGCTAGGAAAAGCAGCCCAGCGCTAGGAGAAAAAGACACTTTGACCTCACTCCCGGTGCTAAGTGTTGTGGTTTGCTTAGTGCTAACGCGGGCGCGGAGCGAGCCAATCTGGGTTTTCAGGTAAACAATGGACGTCTCGCCTCGGTACTCCACCAAAGCCACCTGAGCAGATATCGCATTTTCCCTCATTTCTGTTAGTTGCAAGCGCTCTTCTTTGACAAACAGTGAAACGTGATCGCCTGGGGTTAGTTGTGAAGCACGAAGGTCATCTGATAAGCCTTCCTCTCTGATAAGAGAAAAGAGAAATTCTCCCACTTTTACTGATATCAAACCGTCCTTAGTCGCCGTTACCGTGCCCGAGAAACGGTTTGCTCGGCCTACAAACGAGGCAACAAACTCAGTTTGGGGATGCTCGTATACCTGCTGTGGTGTCGCAATCTGCTCGATCTTTCCAGAGCGCATTACCGCGATTCGATCGGCGAGAGATAGTGCCTCTTCTTGATCGTGGGTAACGTAGAGAGTGGACAAGGCCAACTCTTGCTGGATATGGCGAATTTGGGCGCGTAGCGACTCCCGTAACTTGGCATCAAGTGCGGAGAGCGGTTCGTCCAAGAGGAGCAAGCGGGGCTGTGGGGCAAGTGCGCGTGCCAGTGCTATTCGCTGTCGTTGCCCAGAGGAAAGCTCGGCAGGCTTTCGTCGCTCGAATCCCTTGAGATCTACAAGATCTAGCAGTTCTCCTACACGACGCTTTGTCGAGATACTTCGATTTAATCGAGCTCCATAGGCAATATTCTTGGCTACGTTCATGTGAGGAAACAGAGCATAGGTTTGAAAGACGAACCCAAGCTGTCGATCTTCCGGAGGGTCATTTACGATACTACGGCCATCAAGGGTTATCTCCCCTGCATCTGGGCGCTCAAATCCAGCGATAAGACGCAAGGTGGTGGTCTTCCCACAACCAGATGGTCCAAGCAAAGTAAGAAATTCTCCTCGGCCAAGGGTAAAGCTTATCTCACGCAGCGCACGCACATCCCCAAATGACTTGGCGAGACCCTTCACCACAAGGTCCGACATCCGACACCTCTTTTCCCCAATCGATCAATCACAACAAACGCAATGCCAGCGACTACCACAAGAATCATTCCCATGGCGCTCGCTGCCCCAAATTGCCGTGCTGACAGAAGACTGTATACAGCAATAGGCATTGTGCCAAGCCCGGGCCGCATAAGCATGATAGTTGCGCTCATCTCTCCAATGCTAAGAGCAAAACCAAACACTGCTGCCACAAGAATTCCCGGTCCAATGAGCGGAAGTATAACCTCGAAGAACGCGCGGGTTGGTGAGGCACCAAGTGACCTTGCTGCCTCTACTAATGACTGGTCAAGTCCTTCGAGAACAGGCCGAATCACGCGTACAACAAATGGGTAAGTAAGGATAGCATGCGCTAACGCAATTGCGATCAGCGTTCCACTTAGATGTAGTGGGGCTCCGCCCAAACCATACAACACGGCAAACCCAATTGCCACTGATGAAACAGCTAGTGGAGCCATCAGAATAGCTTCCAGCAACCGACGGCCGGGCAGGTGACTGCGAACAGCAAACATTGCGATGAGTATGCCCACCGGCAGAGAAATCGCGGTAGAAATTCCACCGATAAACAGGCTATTCAATACCGTGCGCAACGGAGAGACTCCCAAGAAGGGGTTGTAGCCCAGTGAAAATATCTGCCGATAGCTCTCCACGGACCACTGCCCGCGAACCAGCAAAGAATCAACAAGAACAGAGCTAATCGGTCCAAGAAAGAAAACGGCAGCAATAATAATGTATGCAGCGATAACCATCTTACACATACTCGCTTTCCGGGAAAACAACGGATAGGTCGCTACTCTCCGTGAGCCCTGAGTCAATGTGGCAAACCCCCCCTCTGCCTTTAGGTAAACATAGGTAAGGCTTAACGATAGAGCGGTCTCAACAAGGATCAGCGCCGACCCCAATTTGTAGTCAAGCAAAGTGCGAATAAGGGTGTAGATTCCTACCTCAATCGTAGCATAACGTGCTCCGCCCAAAGCAAGCACGATGGGAAAGGAAAGAAAGCTGAAGATGAACACAAGGGCAGCACTGCTCAGTAAAGCAGGAGTAAGAAGTGGAATAGTGATCCCGACAAAACGTCGTAGGCCTCCAGCGCCAAGGGATGCTGCAGCTTCGTCAATTTCGGGATCGATTCCTTCCCAGGAAGCGTTCACCAGTCGCATCACAATGGGGGCATTGTAAAACGCATGAGCAAGGACGATCCCCGTTAGAGAGTACAGAATGTGAAGCGGTGGACTTGGCAAATGAAACACTGACATTAGCCACTGGTTCAGCCAACCGCTTTCTCCGAAAAACAGAATAAACCCCAAGGCAACAACAACGGCGGGCAGAACAAATGGGACGACAGTTAAGGAGCGAATCGCTGATTTGCCAGGAAAGCTGTAGCGAGTAAGAAGATACGCGCCAGGGAGTCCGATTCCTAAGCTAAGCAAGGTACTGAAAGCGGCTTGCTTAAGAGAAAAGACGATGATATGAACGAAATAACTATCAGTCAGTATGGTCGCTAAGGGAGAGAGGCTCCACCTTCCCCCCTCGGTCAATCCCCGCCGTAAGACAGAGAACAGTGGCTGATAGAAAACCAACCCTAGAAAGGCAAGCAATCCAATAAAGACGAGAAACCCACCCTTCTTCACTTGCCCACGATCGCCCGCTCCCAGTCATGCAGCCAGGTATCCATTCGGTCCCCTACCAAGTCAAGCGGAAGCATCAATGGATTCTCAGGAATAATGAGGTATTCATCGTACTCTGGCGGGAGCTCTGCCTGTAGGTTGGCGGGTATCATGATCTCTGTTCTAGGAAGTTGCTCTTGAATCTCTTTGGATAACAGCAAATCAATGAACGCCTTCGCTAATTCAGGCTGGTCTGTCTCTTTAACGATTCCTATGCCAAAGACTGTACGGTATCCTTGTCCTCCCGGGGCAAACGCGCGGTAGTCAATTGAATCTTCGTACATCGCCCCGTAAGCGGTATCCGTGGAGAAACTTACAATAAGTGGGGCCTCTCCATGGCTAAGCATAGTCCACGCCTCGGTCCAGCCCCTTGTGATAGTAAGAAGTGTTCGATCGATCGATCGCCAAAAATCGAGGTACTTCTCCTCGCCAAACTGAGCGATGGTCCACAGGAGGAACGAGAATCCAGTGGACGAAGTACGCGGATCCTGACACACAAGCATCCGCGCATAACGGGGATCGGTTAATTGGTCAAGTGATTGAGGAAGCTCGTCCTCGCTTAGGACCTGTGAGTCATAGGTAAGGCTGATATACCCATATTCATAAGGCACAAATCCCACATCGGGATCGAAGAGAAGTTCCTCGGGAATATATGCAAGATTAGGAATATCATCCTTGGTTACTGGGAGGAATAGGTCATACTTCACAATCCGCGGGATTTCGTTTACTTCAGCCATGAATAGATCAGCATTCGTCGCCGAAACGTCACGCTCGGCAAGAAGACGAGAGAGTGTTGCCTTAGCTCCTCCCGCAGTTACAAATTGCAAATCGCAGTCATATTGGGCTTCGAATACCTCCTCCAAAACAGCGGCCGGACCCCACGACACAAAGCTCTCATAAGTGTAGACAACGAGCTGCTCCTTACCTGTGCCAATAACCACCAATGCCAACAAAGCAACCACAAACAGAACTACCAGTTTGTCGAACATGATCCACCTCCTATTCAGTGTTCGTACCCTTCATCGGGAAGCTTACGGCCGTCCAACAGAACCTCCGTCTCAGTCACCTGTCCAATAACAGTGTAGCAAGGGCAGCTGTTATCATTTCTTAACAAGTGTTGAGGTAGTGTGAACAAGAGCTCGTAGTCCTCTCCGCCGAAAATGATCCTTTCTGAGCGCTCGAGGGGACGGAAGAGCTGATCCATCTCCGAAAGAAATGGGAGTCTCTTCTCGTCAATTGTAAATCCGACACTTCCTTCTTTTGCCAGTAGATGCAACGAATGAGCAAGGCCATCAGAGATATCGATCATGCTAGTAGCAATGCCAGCGAGGTTTTTTCCCCAATTAACACGAGGAGAGAACTGGAAGAGCTTGTCCGCTTGCTTAGTCTTCCCCTTTGCATACAGAGCGAGAGCTGCCTGAGTACGACCAAGCTCGCCAGTGACACAAACAAATTCACCTGTATGCGCGCCGGCTCGGCGAATTGGCTGTTTGGCTTCGCCGATTCCCGTACTTACCAGGGTCAGCTCTTGATGGCGATCGACATCTCCCCCAATAAGATTGGTCTCTACCGACTCACAGCAAGCCATCGCGCCTTCCAGCACTTCGGTGACGAATGCTTCTTCCAGCTTGGGATCACCCAAAGCAAGCAGAACTCCCAATGGTGTAGCTCCCATTGCTGCCAGATCAGAAAGGGAGACAGCAACGCTGCGCCAACCGATTGCGATCGGGCTTGCTCCAGTCGGAAAGTCGCTTGTGCGATGAAGCATATCCGTAGTCAATATGAGATGCGAGTTGGCAAACGGGATGATTGCTGCGTCATCACCTGCGGAAGAGATCCGGCTACGGATAATCTCTAGAATCTTTGTTTCGCGCATGAAGACCGACCCGAACCTTGGTCTTAGTTGCGTGGGATACACAAGATGTCCCTCCGCTGGCATTATCCAGATCAGGTTCCAAGGGTCGAGGTTAAACCTCCTCTCAGCCCAGAAATATGAGCTCCCCTGATAGAATTACTATACACCTACTAACAGTTCAAATCAACTGGGTGAGAACAAGGAGCTATGGGGTATGAGGTTGGTCTCCTCGCTAAGCTTCGCTACTGCGTGAGCGATCAGCTTAGCGCTATTCTCCAGATCACCTGTATGCACAATCTCGCATGGAGAATGCATATAGCGATTAGGAATGGAAATCAGCCCGGTAGCTACACCAGCGCGAGTAAGCTGGATTGCATTAGCGTCGGTCCCGGTACCGTGTGGTGCACCCTCTATTTGGCAAGAGATATTTTCTTTCTTGGCTGTCTCCACAAACAGCTTAAACAAAGCTGGATTGATATTCGGTCCACGAGCAATAACTGGGCCCTTGCCCATTGATAGATCTCCAAGTTTCTTCTTTTCGGAGCTTAGTCCAGGGGAATCAGTCGCGTGACAGACGTCGACAGCAATTCCCACTTGGGGGTCAATCCCAAAAGCGCTGGTCCGCGCTCCACGTAGGCCAATCTCCTCTTGGACGGTTGCTACTGCGTATACCGCGGCCTTAGGTTTCATCGCTGATAGCAAGCGCGCCGCTTCTAGAACGACAAACGCCCCTACACGATCATCGAAGCCACGCCCAACAATAAGACTGTTACGTAACTTCGCAAACCCGTAATCAAGTACAGCGGGGTCGCCAATCTGTACGAGTGAGGCTGCTTCATTCTTGTTCTTTGCTCCGATATCTATCCATAGGTCCTCGACTTTTACTGGCTTCTTCCGCTGTTCTTCATCAAGCAGATGAATTGGTTTGCGACCAATTACCCCAAGGATGGGTCCTTTCTTTCCTTGAATCCATGCGCGTTGCCCGGGGAGGATCTGAGTATCCCAACCACCGATGCCGGTAAATGAAAGGAACCCATCTTTGTCGATGTAAGTAACCATCAGTCCAATCTCATCGGCGTGCCCAGCCAGCATTACTCGAGGAACCCCACCCTCGTTTATAACGGCAAACGAATTGCCGTGTATGTCAACCCAAGTGCGATCGGCAAACCGATTAGCCTCCGTACGCCATACATGGGACATCTCTTCTTCAAAACCGGATGGGCAAACGGTTTCCATACATCGACGCAGAAACTCCAGCCGTTCCTTGTTCATCTTTCCTCCTCTGATCTGTTTCGCAAGAGTGTAATCGCTTTTCGCAAAATGGTCTGAAGCCACAAGATAATAAGCACAGCTTAACAGGAAAGACGCAAACAGGCAATTACATCTTCTTCTTGGTCAATGGTCTCATTATTATCATTTATCGCTGTTCTAGTCTTAAATCCACGCAAACTAATCCGCATCCCATCTATACATTTCACTACTTCTCTTGAAATATGTAGCCTTCCGAAAGCCCCCGTTCCCACGATCATAACCCTTGGCTGAAGGGCAGGTGTCCAAGAAAGATCTTCAAGGAAGAGGCGATGTCCTTCCTTGAGCTCCCGCGGTGACAGAACCTGCTCACCACAGACGACTAAATCCTGCGAGTAAGTACCCCCAGCAACCCAAGCCAGACAGATGCCTCTACGATCTATTCTTCAACCTACTTACCTCGATTATCTCCGCGATCTGCGTTTCGAGGCGAATGAGCGGATGGCTTACCAAGGCGCGGATTTGGTGTAGGGCCCATCCTAGTTGCACATTCTTAGAGTTTGCCCTTTCGTGGGATGTGAAAGTTGTTGCTGCTAGATAATTGCAAAGTGAAATTTTTCCGCTATACTAAAAGATATGGCTGACGATCACAAAGTGGGTCAAGGAGTGCGCGTCTTGCGACAGCGCAAAGGATGGACCCTAGCCCGACTTTGCCGTGTATATTCTACAACATAGCATCCCTACGGGCAAAACCTTGTGAAACCTGTATGACCTAACAGGGTCCGTATCGGTTTAAGCCAAGGAGCTCATAGAGTTCTCGCTGCTCAGGAGACATCGCACTGATCGAGGTGCGGATTGCTGGGTTACCGCCGCGGGCCTGCGGTGGAAAGATCATCGTCATCTCCCGGATATCCCCCAGCAGCTCAAGGGTCCGCTTAATCGATAGATTGACGCCTTTGATGTTGAGCTCCCGTCGCATGAGACTTACCAGCATCAACGCCAGCACACAGGTAAACACGTGTACACGAACCTTGAACGCGATAGTGGCCAGTGGCTATAGTTTCTCATGGTTATGGAGATAGGAGATAACCTGGATATGAACAAATGCGCGGTGGGAGTGGTCATGGGAAGCGACTCCGACCTTCCCGTCATGAAGCTAGTGGCTGAAGAGCTAGAACGGCTGGAAATTGGGTATGAGATGACCATCGTCTCGGCGCATCGCACGCCGGAGCGCTTGTTTCGCTATGTACAGGCAGCGATCGCCCAGGGAGTGGAGGTATTCATCGCCGGCGCTGGGGGAGCAGCACATCTGCCGGGGATAATCGCCGCGCTCACGGTCATTCCGGTGATCGGTATTCCTCTATATACGCGTTCCCTGCGCGGCATCGACTCCCTCTATTCCACCCTTCCCATGCCCGTAGGACAACCGGTGGCTACGATGACCATCGGCGAGGAGGGAGTGCGCAACGCCGCTTACCTTGCCGCGCAGATCCTGGGATTGAAGTACCCGGCGCTGCAAGAGCGGTTAGCGAACGAGCGGATCGAGGAGCCTTATCGTCAGGAGAAACACTGGTAAAATGGGGAACATACGAGTAGGAATCTTGGTGGAGTACGAGCACGACCTCTCATTGCTGGAGCAAGCAGCTCAGATCCTCGATCGGTTCGATATTCCTTACGAACTGCGCCGTCTCTCTGCTCATTTTGCTCCCCGCGCGGTGAGCGATTATGCTGCTGCAGCGCAAAAACGTGGGATCAAGGTGATCATCGCTGCCTCCCGTGGGGCAGCCAACCTCGCTGGGGTTATCGCCTCCCGTACCATTCTTCCAGTGATCGGAGTGCCGCTTGACAGCCCCGCATTCAATGGTATCGATTCCCTGCTGGCCACAGTGCAAATGCCAGCCGGAGTTCCTGTTGCCACCACCGCGATCGGATCGGCCGGGGCGAAGAATGCCTGCCTGCTCGCGGCCCAGATCCTGGCGCTTGCTGATCCATCCTTGCAGCAACGCCTTGTTTATTACCGAAAGGAGATGGCCGCTATTGTAGAGGAGAAAGGAGATCGCCTGCACGAGCAAGGGTATAGAGCTTACCTGGAACAAATAAAACGAGAATCTAGTTTCGCCTCTGACGCAGCACCGTAATCTAAAGTGGTGAAGTTCCCCTAACAGGGTAGCCAGCAACAACATTTCACATCGCCTCAGCAAATGGGTAGAATGATACACTTATGACCAGGGAAGAGCAGGTGTACAGGCAACTCAAGGCGGTGCAGTTCCTGCGGGCGATTAAACAGGGACAGACTTACCAGAAGCTCAGTGAGGCGTTAGGGATATCCCCGATCGTCCTCAACCGTTACATCAAGGGACACGTACTTCCTGAGCCGGCGCGGGCCGAGGAGATTCTCAAGCTGCGTTCCTGGGAGCGGCTCGCCCAGCAGGGAAAATCCCTATTGCGGGCTAACGAGGATGGGTTCATCGACAACACGAGGCTCGTGTTCCACACCCCTTTCCTGCGTACGGTCGCCGATCTAATGGTAATGGAATTTCCCCACCCCGATAAGGTCCTTACCGCAGCGGTCGATGGTATTCCCCTCGCGGTACACATTGCCGCTTGCCTGAACGTCGGTTGCCTGTTCACTAAGCGGGAGCGCGAGGTCGGCGTCGCCTCGTTCATCGAGTCGCACTCCAACCTTCCCACTGGCCAGGTGATGAACTACTTCCTCCCCGCGGACGCCCTCTCCCGTGACGACCAAGTACTGATCGTGGACGACTTGATGCGCTCGGGTGAGACGCAGGCTGCCTTGGTAGAGATCGCCCAGGCGACCAAGGCAACGGTCGTGGGCATCTTTTCCCTTATCCAGATTGGGGAACGAGGATATCGACGCCTACGGCGCTTAATTACCTGCCCGATAAAGAGCCTGATCTGCCTTCCCTCTCGTTAACAACAATAATGTAATTTTGTGACACTTTTACTTGACAATATGCACTATTAGTGTTAAGATGACGCACCTTTACGTTCTATAAGGAGGTGCGGCAATGAGCACCGCACTGGTAATCGGTGCTGGGGGACGGGAGCACGCCATTGCGTGGGCCCTGGTCAAGAGTCCGCATGTGCTGCGCCGGGTGTACTGCATGCCCGGCAATGGGGGCACAGCATCCTCGCCCCGGATGGAGAACATACCGCTCACCTCGTTGGAAGGGTGCGTCGAGTTTGCCGCTGCTCACGGTGTTGATCTCACCGTGGTTGGCCCGGAGACGTATCTGGCACAGGGAATCGTCGATCGGTTTCAATCAACTGGGCTGATGATCTTCGGTCCGCCACGAGCGACGGCTCGACTGGAGTCGAGCAAGGCGTTCGCCCTGGAGTTTGCCCACCGACACAGTATTCCCACCCCCTCCACACACCTGATAAGCGATTACACAACCGGGATCGACTATCTGATGGAACAGCCAGAAAAGAGGTGGTTCATCAAGGCCGATGAACTGTGCGGCGGAAAGGGAGCGATATTCGCTCCCACACTAGTCATGGGGAAGGAAGCGCTTCATCTACTGCTGCAGCAACGGGCCTGCGGGCTGGGAAAACAGGTGTTGATCCAGGAGGCGATCGACGGGGAAGAGGTATCGATCATGGTCATAACCGATGGCCAGCACTATCGTATCCTCCCCTTGGCGCGGGATTACAAGCGTCTTAAAAACGGTGATCGTGGGCCAAACACCGGTGGCATGGGTGGGTATGCGCCGGTCTCTTTGTCCCCGCAGATGAGAGAACGGATCGAGAGGCGGATCATCGCTCCCACTATCCAGGGAATGGCTGTGGAAGGGCTGAGCGGGGCAGGGATCATCTACTTTGGGATCATCATCGATCGCGTCGGCGATCCCTATCTTCTGGAGTACAACGTGCGTTTTGGAGATCCTGAAACGCAGGCCCTCCTTCCGCTATTGAAGAGTGACCTGTACGCGTTGCTCACCGCCGCTTGCGAGGGGACCCTCGATCAAGCGAGTGTGGAGTGGTACCCCGGCGCGTGCGCATGCGTGGTGGCCTCCTCAGCCGGTTACCCGGTGAACTACGGCAATGAGAATCTCCTGATCAGCGGGGTGAACGTGGCTAAGGACGATGGGACGTTCATCTTCCACGCTGCCACTTCCTACATCGACGGTCGCTGGTACGCCCGGGGGGGAAGGATTCTCGCGGTTGCTGCGCGTGGCGAATCGCTGGAACAAGCAAGAGAGAGGGCTTACGAATCAATGGCGCGAATAAGCTTTGCTGGAATGCATTACCGCCGGGATATCGTGGCCAGGGAGGAGACGTGTGTGGCGTAGTCGGGGTTCTACCGGTAGCAGATCGCAGTAACGATCCTCTGTCCCTGCTTGATCGCGCCCTCGCTATCCTCGATCAGTCTCGCAATCGGGGAAGCAATGGGACAGGGATCCTCGTGCGAAATAGCGTTGGTATCTGCTCACAGAGATGGCTCGGCGCGGGAAAGAAGATCCCTGCGAATAGCTATCATCGCCTACAGCGCTGGGCAACAAAATCGCCTCTCGATCTGATCCTCGGTCATGTCCGCTATGCCACCGTAGGCAAGGCTAGTATAGAGAACGTTCACCCCGCTATCGCTTCCCAGGGAAAGGTACGCGTGGCGATCGTGATGAACGGTGAGGTCTCGTTCACCACCGCCTGGTGGCAGGAGGCTCTCCGCCGCGGGATAGATCTGGGTGCGGCACACACCGACTCCGCCGCCTGTGCCGGGCACATCCTTTCTCGCTATCTCGAGGAAAGAGATCCGCGGGCGGCGCTCATCTCGTTCTACCGGGAGGCGTTTCCCTTCGGTGGGTTCACCATCCTTGGGTTGATCGAGGATGAAGACCGCGCCTACTTCTTCTACCTGCGCGACGGGCTGCATCCACTTCATCGAGTTAAAATTGGTTCCACCTGGTTCTTCGCCTCGGAGACGGCGCATCTAGGGGAGGTCAGCGCAGGGCATGAGGAGAGGATTAGAAGCGTGCCGGCAGGGGAGATCGGGATCTGTTCACTTACCCGACACGAAAGAGGCGCGCTTCCCCAAGCACCGGATTTCCTTACGCTCGATATGAACAAGGAGCTGGGCGGCACCTCCAGCAAGGGAATGTGCGCCTTCGAGCTCGCCTATTTTCAGCGCCCCGACTCCCTGGTGCACGGTCGCACCATCGCCAGCGTGAGAAAGGAGTTCGGCCGTGCGCTGTGCCAGGATCACCCACCCCTTGCCGGGAGCGTCATCACCTCTGTTCCCCGCTCGGGGATCAGCGCCTCTCAGGGCTACGTGGAGGAAGCACGCGCTCGGGGGCTTGATATGGAGATGGCCTCGGATATTCTGCAATTAAACGATGAGAAAAGGTCATTTCTGGAGAACGGGCCAGAGGAGATCGCCCGTCGTCTGCAGCGCAAGTTCTCCCTTGCCCCGAAGCGGGCGCAGGGAAAAAGGGCGCTGGTGGTCGATGACAGCATTGTACGGGGTAACTTATCCGCCTGGCTTGCCTCGGCGTGGCACAGGCAAGGAGGGAACGGCCTCTCCATCCTCTCTGCCTGGCCTCCGATCATTGGGCCCTGCCGAGCGGGGGTCGACATCCATTCCTCGGATTTGCTGGCGGTGAAACTCCTGCCTGTTAATGAGATCCTGCGGGAAAACAGCCGGTTGGAGGAGGCACTTCACCGTGGATTCTACCACTCTCAGTTTGGCAGGGTGGAGGGGGTGGAGTTTCGTTACGTGAGCCGCGAGCGGATCCACTCCGTACTGGGCCACGTACTCGAGGGGAAGATCTGTACTGGCTGTTTTGATCTACACTATAACTACATTCACCACGGGAATCGGCAACGCCCGCCTGAGTTTCTTGTTAGATACATGAACGAGAACGGCGTTGCCTTCCCTGGTACAAAGGAGGATTAGGATGGGGAAGGCGACGATCTACGTCCACCTAAAACAGGGGGTGTTCGATCCCGAGGGGGCAAAGATCAAACAAGCCCTCACTCTGCTTGGTTACGCTGGTACCGGCGCAATACGCGTGGGAAAGATGTACGAGATTGAACTGGAGAAAGCGACACCGGCCAATGTGAAAGCGCTCTGTGAGACGGTGCTTGTTAACCCGGTGATCGAGGATTACCGGATTCTGGAGCTTAAGGAATGAACCGGACGATAGACCTACAGGTTCCGGACGAGGAGCTCGATCGGATCTTGGCGCGGTTGGCGCTCGGGTTGAATCGCGAGGAGATGCGCTGCATCAAGGCTTACTTTCAACGGCTCAACCGCGCTCCCTCCGAGCTTGAGCTACAGGCACTCGGCCAGGCGTGGAGCGAGCACTGCTCGTACAAGACCTCGGCTCCGCTTCTGCGCCGCTACATCATCGGTATTCCCAGTGACACCGAGATCATCACCATGGAGGATGCTGGAGTGGTGGGGCTGGACGATGAGTTCGCCTACGTGGTGGCGTTGGAATCGCACAATCATCCATCAGCGGTCGAGCCCTACGGCGGGGCAGCCACCGGTGTGGGGGGAGTGATCAGGGATGTCCTGTGTATGGGGGCTCTCCCGATCGCCCTCATCGACGGACTGTTCTTCGCCTCACCGGCTACACCATTAACGGACATCCCTCCAGGGACAAAGCCTCCGCGTTACCTCATGGAACGGGTAGTGCAGGGGATATCGGATTACGGAAACCGGATGGGGATTCCTACCTGTGCGGGGATGATCGCCTTCCACCCCGGCTATCTGACGAACTGTCTGGTCAACGTCGGCTGCATCGGGATCGTCAGGCGGGAGGGGATCGTGCACAGCCGGGTGACCAAGCCAGGCGAGCTACTGATCCTTGCTGGCGGAAGAACAGGGCGGGACGGGATCCACGGAGCCAACTTCGCCTCGGCCACCCTGTCCGAGGAGAGCGAGACCGAGGATCGCTCCGCGGTGCAACTGGGGGACCCAATCACGGAGGAACCGCTTGTGCATACCTGCCTGGAGGCGAACCAGCGCGGTCTCGTCGCGGGGATGAAGGACCTGGGAGCGGGGGGGATCTCCGGTGTGGTGGCGGAGATGGTCGCCGCCGCCGGCCTCGGGGCAAAGATCGATCTCGACCGGGTGCACCTGCGCGAGGACATGGACCCATGGGAGATCTGGATCTCCGAATCCCAGGAGAGGATGCTCCTCGCTGTCTCCCCGCAGCACCTACCGGAGATAGGGGCGATCTTCGAGCGCTGGCGCGTCGAGTATCGCCAGATCGGTCGGGTCATCGAGCCCCCGCAGGTGGTCGTCTGCCATCATGGAGAGGAGGTCGGTCGCCTGGACACTGAATTTCTCCTTAATCCTCCTAATAAAAAATACCGGTGGAAAGATATTCCCGCTAGTAGATCATCACGTAAACAAGCAAGACAGGTTCATCCTCTGTCGCGGCCACAGGATTACGGGAAGGTCCTCCTCGATCTGCTGGCGGGGGAGAACATCGCCAGTCGGTCGTTTGTCATTCGCCAGTACGATTATGAGGTCGGGGCACGCACAGTGACCAAGCCGCTACAAGGAAAGCTGGTCACTCATTCCCCAGCCGATGCGGTGATCATCAAGCCGCGACCGGACTCCAACATCGGCCTGGCGATAACCAATGATGTCAACCCCAGGTTTACCCAGCGCGATCCGTTTTGGGGAGCGGCAGGGGCAGTGGATGAGGTCTGCCGCAATCTCGCCGCTGCCGGTGCCCTGCCCCACAGCCTGGCTGACTCGCTCTGCCTGGGTGATCCCCACTTTCCTGGGCGAATGGAGGAGCTGGAAGAGGTGGCACGCGGGCTCAACTTCGTCGCTCGGCAGATCAGGGTTCCCTTTGTCAGCGGAAACGTGAGCCTGTACAACGAAAGCGCCCTTGGCCCGATCCCTCCCACTCCGGTCCTGCTTGGGGTGGGGATTATCCATGACATCCGTAATGCGCTCACCGCCGACCTCAAGGAGAAGGGGAACCTTCTCTTCCTGATCGGAAAGACGACCGCTGAACTCGCTGGTTCCGAGTACCTCGCCCTTCTCGGGGAAGAGGGCTCGTCCCTGCCCCGGGTCGATCCCAACGAGCTATGGCGCAACTGCACCGCCATGGTCCAGGTGGCAAGGGCAGGCGTGATCCGCTCGGCGCACGACGTCTCCGCAGGAGGGATCGCGGTATGCCTTGCCGAGCTCACCTTCGGCGGTGGGATAGGGTGCGCGGTCGATCTTACCTCCCTCGCTGAGTTGCCAAGTGAGGTGAAGCTCTTCTCCGAGTCGCACTCCCGGTTCATCGTCGAGGTGGCACCCAAGGACGAAAAGAGATTTCGCGCCGTCTTCCGGGAGTGTTCAGTGCGGCAGATCGGGGTAACCAAAGGAGAGCGAATCCGCATCGCTGATAGCTCAGCACTGATCGATATTGCGGTGGAGGAGGCCCGGCAAGCGTGGGCAAAGGGATTGACCAAGTACTTTCGGGAGGACAGATGAACGTCTGTGTCCTGGTGATGGAGGGGACAAACAACGAAGCGGAGACGATGCACGCCCTTTCTCAGGTGGGGCTTAAGCCACATCTGGTGCATGTGGGTGATCTCCTGGCAAGAAAGAGTCGGCTGACGGAGTTTCAGGGGCTCGTTATCCCGGGAGGTTTTTCCGCGGGGGACTACGTGCGCAGCGGAGCGATCTTCGCTTCCTATCTTCGCTCTCTCCTCCCAGAACTGCAGCGGTTCATCGCTGATGGCTATCCCGTCCTTGGCATCTGCAATGGATTCCAGATATTAGTGGAACTGGGGATTCTCCCCGGTGGAGAGGATGCCATCCCCCGGGTGGCTCTCGCCCGCAACGCCTCCGCCCGCTTTGAGTGCCGCACGGTGCAGGTGCGGCGGGAGAACGATAACCTGTTCACCCGCGGACTGAAGCCGGGAGAGATTATCGAGCTTCCCGTTGCTCACGCTGAGGGGAGGTTCCTCGCCCCGCCAGAGGTGTGGGAGAAACTTGTGGAACGAAAGCAGGTCGCCTTTCGCTACGTCGGGGCAGACGGTGCTCGAGCTGAATATCCGTATAACCCTAATGGTTCGCTCGATGACATCGCCGCGCTGACCAACCAACAGGGAAATGTCTTCGGGATGATGCCCCATCCCGAACGGGCCTTCTATTGGTATCAAGGCGCGAGTTGGACCCGCAGAGGAAAAACGTCAGGCTACGGACCAGGCTACGCCATATTCCGGGGGATGGCCGATTACAGCGCCGGGAGGGAAGGTGAATAAGACTCGCTACTCGCTCCCGGATGCCGGTGGCCCCGCGGCGCAGCAGGCAGGAGAGCTCTGCTCGCAGATTGCCTATCGAGCAAGCCAGGCTACCTTTCCCTTTCGGGATGGGCGGTTCGGCGTTCCTTACCCGTTGACGGACGGTACATCCGGCCCGATTCGCCTCCCCGGTGGTGATGGGTATCTGGTCAAGAACAGCGACGGAATTGGAAGCAAGGTGTTGATCGCCCAACTGATGAACCGACACCACACCATGGCTTTTGACCTGATGGCGATGGTTGCCGACGATGCTGCCGCTGTCGGTGCAGAGCCGTTCGCCGCCACCAACTGTCTCGACGTCGCTGCTGTTGATTCCGACCTCGTTTCCGAGCTCTTCTCCGGCCTGGTAAGCGCCTGTCGGGTAGCGCGGGTGGCCATGGTCGGGGGGGAGATCGCTCAGCTTGGGGAACAGGTGCGCGGAACAAGCGATAGTCCCTACATTTGGAATGCCGATGTGATCGGCATTGTCGAGGAAAGAAAGCTGCTCGATGGCTCGACCCTGGCTCCTGGGGACACGATCATCGCTGTGCACAGCCGCGGAATCAGGTCAAACGGCCTCACCCTGGCCCGACGAATACTGACCACGCGATTGGGAGAGCGGTGGTACGAGGAGCCGCTGACCAAGGGCTCCTGGGGAGAGAGGCTCCTCACCCCGTCCCTCATCCTCACCCCGTTTCTTGTCGATTTGTGGGGCGGCTACCATAGCGATCCCCGCGCCTCGGTGCATGCGATTGTCCACGTCACTGGCGGTGGAATCCCGGGTAACTTGGCGCGGATCCTGCGCCGACGCGGCCTGGGTGCAGACCTTGACAATCTCTATCCCCCACAACCGGAGTTCCTCTCGTTGCAGGAATGGGGTACGGTTTCCGATCGTGCGGCCTACCAGGTGTGGAACATGGGAAACTCTCACCTGATTATCACCGACGAGCCGCAGGAGGTGCTTGCCTTTGCCCGCGAGAAAGGGATCGAGGGCAAGGTAGCGGGAAAGATCACACCCCAGCCAATGATCCGGGTAAAGAGCAAAGGAAAACAGGGATCTCAGTTGGAATATGGCCTTTCCTCAGGAGCGCAGGGGCTAAGAGTAGGGAGTAAAGTTCAGGATGCAAAAGGTGAAGCTGTGTCGCACGTCCGTCCGGTGTTCCGGCACAGGCAGGCAAGGTGCGACGCTACCATGGTTTTGTAGTGTCGGGTCTTGCGCCCGACGTTAACTTGGAGGTGCTATGACTTATTCTTTCGGGATCTTCGGCTCGTTCGGGGGAAAGAACGGGATCAAACTGGTGGAAAGGATCCTCACCGAAATAAGAGAAGGCAGGTTAGAAGCAAATGTCCCGTTTGTTTTCACCAGTTGTGCCTTTGATGAGCCGGGAAATGCCCCCCGGCTGCGAGAGATCGTCGGCCCGGAGATGGATATCATCCCCTTCTCCGCCCGCCGGTTTCGGCCGCAGCTCTTTTGCACTGATCGGGAGCACTGGCGGGTGTTGTATCACCGCGAGATCGTGAACCTGATCAGTGGATATCAATTCGATGCCATCCTGCTCGTGGGGTACATGTTGTTCACCAGCGATGAATTCTCTCGCCGTTACCACCTGTTCAACCTCCACCCAGCTCCGCCTGGTGGTCCCCAGGGGAGCTGGCGCGAGGTGATGTGGAAGCTGGCCGAGGAACAGGCAGAAGTGGCCGGGGCCCAGGTCCATCTCGCTACCCCGGCATGGGATGCCGGTCTGCCGATCTCCTACTTCACCGTCTCCCTGCGTAGCGAGGGGTTTGCATCCCTGTGGGAGGAGTGCCAGCGGAGGCTGATAACGGAGCCGTTCTCTCAGATCAAGGCTGCCGAGTACGAGACAAACCCGCTAGTAAACAAGATTCGCGAGGTGGAGGTGCGTGGGGAACTGCCGCTGTTGTTAGCCACCCTTCGTCACCTGGCAAATAGGGACTTTAGACTCGAAGGGGAAGGGGAGAAAGCGCGCCTGGTCGCCTTTGGCCGCGAGGTCAGAGGAGGGTATAACATAAACGACGAGATAGGATCTGGGGACCATTTTCCCGCCGTTACCGTCGGTTCGGTCAAGCGATTGGCGATCAGCAAACCTCCCACAACAAGCGGTGCCGGGGAAGGAAGCTTCCTGTTCACCGATCGCTATTCGGTGTTCGATTGGGGAGCGATGCCCGATCTTCTGCCCGGGAAAGGGGCGTCGTTGTGCATGATGAGCGCCTACAACTTTGAGACGCTCAAACGCGCCGGCATCACCACTCACTACCGCGGCGTGCGCTCCTCAGGGAGGACCGTCCCTTACAATGAGCTAGCGCATGCCTCCGCGGAGATGGCGATCACGGTGGTCAACCGGCCGCCGTTGGTATGGACGGGCAGTGGCTATGACTACCCGCGCTACTTCCATGAGGCGGGGAGAGATTTTCTGGTTCCCCTGGAGGTGATCTATCGCCGCACCGTTCCCCGCGGCTCATCGCTGCGTACCCGCTACACCCCGGGTGCGCTCGGTCTCGACCATGCCATATGGCCGGAGGAGGAGGTAGTTTTACCTCATCCAATGGTCGAGTTCTTTACCAAGCTGGAGGGGTACGATCGCCCCCTTGACCGGGAACAGGCACCGCGGCTCTCTGGGGTGAGCGAGGCTCTCTTTCGTGAGATGGAGGAGATCACTCTGCAAGTGGAAGAGATCCTGTCCGCACAAGCGAGGAAACAAGGACTGGAGATTGCCGATGGCAAACTGGAATTTGCTGTTTGCCATGGGAAGATCATCGTCTGCGACGTGGTGGGGACACCGGATGAGAACCGGTTTCAATTCTCCGGTCACCCGGTGAATAAAGAGGTCCTGCGAAATTACCACCGGAGTAACAATCCGCAATGGGTGGAAGCGGTGACCCAGGCTAAGCGAGCGCACGCCGGCCGACCGGGATGGCAAGAGGGTTGTACTTGTTCTCCCCTTCCTCTTCCCGCAGAATTTCGTGACCTGTGTGCCGCGGTCTACCGCGCGGTGGCTAACCGCTATTTAGGAAGAAAGTGGTTCGCGGCCCGCGAGCTGGAGAAGCTGGTAGGAGAGCTTGAAGAATGGTCGAGTCCATTGGGTTCATAGGGTTCGTTGAGTTAAGCTAAGTTTAGAAGGAGTGACTGTGGACGATATAGACGCGCTTAAGGCGATCTCGCCGATCGATGGACGTTACGATAACCACACTCGCGTCCTTGAAGAGTACTTCTCCGAGTACGCTCTGATTAAGGAACGGACGACGATCGAGGTGAAGTATCTCCTTGCCCTAAGAGAGGTGGAGGAGATCCCGTTCTCCCTCGATGATGAGGAGCAAAGGGCGCTTCACGGAATCTATCGCCAATTCTCCATACAAGATGCCGCTGCGGTATCCCAGATCGAGCGGGCGGGAAGAGGAGGAATCGGGCCGACCGCACACGACGTTAAGGCGGTGGAGTACTACCTGCGGGAGAGGCTAACCGCGGTCGGATTGGCTAGGCTCAACGCATGGACCCATTTTGCTCTCACCTCGGAGGATGTCGATAACCTCGCCTACGGCCGCCTGATCCACCGCGCCATGCAGGTGGTCATCCTCCCCGCTCTCCTGCGGGTGGCAGACCGGTTGAGCGCCCTCGGGGAAGAGTACAAGGCGCTTCCCATGCTCGGGCATACGCACGGTCAACCAGCGAGCCCCACCACGTTGGGAAAGGAGTTTTCCGTCTATCTGTTGCGGCTTAGTCACGGGATCGAAGAGCTGGCCCGGCAGCGACTGCCCGGCAAGCTGGGCGGCGCAACGGGGAACCTCAACGCCCATCGTTTCGCCTATCCAGATGTTGATTGGATCGAGTTTGCCCGTCGTTTCGTCCGCAATTTAGGCCTCGAACCGAGCCCGGTCACCACCCAGGTGCAGGGAAACGATGAGCTGGCCGCGTTGCTTACCGCCGTGGCGCGGGTGAACAACGTCCTCCTCGATCTTGCCGTCGACGTCTGGCTCTATCTGTCCCTGGGATATCTGCGGCTTTCCCACGGGAAACAGGCGGTCGGATCATCGACCATGCCCCATAAGGTGAACCCGATCGACTTCGAAAATAGTGAAGGGAACCTGGCTAAGGCGAACTGTGACCTGTGCTTCTTGGCGAACTACCTCACCCGTTCCCGCCTGCAGCGGGACCTATCCGGATCGACAGTAAGACGGACAATCGGGACCGCGCTTGCCCACGGTCTGCTCGCCTACCAGCGCCTCCAAAGCGGATTGAAAAAGATTTCGGCGCACAAGCAGGGGATAGCGACTGATCTGTCTCGGCACTTTGAGGTGTTGGCCGAAGCGGCTCAGATTGCGCTGCGCCGGCAAGGGGTGGTTGACGGCTTCGAGAGGGTGAAGGCCCGGATAAACGGGGAGAGGATCGATGAGGCCGGATTCGCCGCCCTTGTCGAAGGGCTGAGCCTGGCTGAGGGAAAGCTGGCCCGCCTCACCCCGAGCGGCTATATTGGTTACGCGCGCGAGCTCGCCGAACTGGCGATCGAAGAAAGCGGACAGACGCTTCGGCGAGTGGAGAGCGGCCTAGCAGGAAAATCGTTGTCCCCACAGGAGGAAGTCAAGTGATCGAGAAGAGCGATATTGAAGCGATTGTCTCGTCCTATTCCAACGAAGTGCGAGTAGGAGTGCTCGGCTCCCATTCCGCACTGGAGATCGGCTACGGGGCAAAGCAAGAAGGGTTGGAGACGGTAGTGGTGTGCGAGCGCGGGCGGGAGGCGGTGTACGAGAAGGAGTACCGCAACTTGTTCGACCATGTCATCGTCCTCGAACACTTCCGCGACCTGGGGGAGCCGGAGATTCAGGAACGGCTGCGCTCGCTTAACACCCTGTTCGTCCCCAACCGCTCCTTCTCCTGCTATGTGGGCTACGACCGGATCGAGAACGAGTTTCGCGTTCCGATCATGGGAAATCGGTTCTTGCTCCGCAGCGAGGAGCGGGGCGTTCCCCGCGATCAGTACTACCTGCTGGACAAGGCCGGTCTGCGTCGGCCCAAACCCTTTGCCAACAGTGATGAGATCGACCGCCTGGTGATCGTCAAGGCACAGGAGAAGGATCGACCCTTAGAACGGGCGTTCTTCTTCGCCACCTCCCCGGAGTCGTTTCGCGCCGCGGCCGAGCGAGCGCTGACCGAGGGACGGATCAGCGAGCAGGGACTAGCTAATGCAGTGATCGAGGAGTTTGTGGTCGGCGCCCTGTTAAACGCCAATTTCTTCTGGTCTCCGTTGAGCGACGAGATCGACCTCCTTGGGTTCGACCGCCGCATTCAGACCGACCTCGATGGTCTCCTTCACCTCCCCGCTGCGCAGCAGTTGGCGATCGACCTCCGGCCGCAGAACGTGGAGATCGGCCATATGGGGGCCACCCTGCGCGAGTCGCAACTGAGCAAGATCTTCGCTTCTGGGAGGCGGTTTGTCGACGCCTGTAAGCGTGAGTATCCGCCGGGGATGGTCGGGCTGTTCGCCCTGCAAGGGGCGATCACCAAGGAGCTGGAGTTCGTGATCTTCGATGTCAGCCCGCGTGTCCCTGGCTGCCCGTGTGTGGAGACCACCTCACCGTACATGAAATACAAATACATGAAGGAGGTTGGGCCAGGAAGGCGGGTGGCGATGGAGATCCTGCGGGCGAAAGAAGAAAGTCGCCTCGGGGAGATCGTGACATGAACAGTGAGGTAATCGCTAGCTATAATCAGGACAAGATAGCTATCGCCACCATCGGTTCCCACTCCGCTCTGCAGATCATCCACGGGGCGCGGCAAGAGGGGTTTCGCACTGTTCTTGTCTGCACGCAAGCGCGCGCTAAGCTCTATTCTTCGTTTCCCCTTGCTTCTCCCGATCGGCTGATCGTGGTCGAACGCTTCTCCGATCTGCTGACCGATGACGTTCAGGAGGAGCTGTTGGCGGAGAACGCGATCTTGATACCACACGGCTCCTTTGTGGAGTACGTAGGGGCGCAGGCGATTTTGGATCGCCTGCGGGTCCCTGTTTTCGGAAACAAAACCGTACTCAACTGGGAGACGGATCGGCGCAAGCAGCGGGAGTGGTTGGTATCGGCCGGGGTCCCTGTTCCCAGGAACTACCCGGATCTTGCTGCCGTCGATGGCCCAGTGATCGCCAAGCTCTCCGGAGCAAAGGGAGGAGCGGGCCTTATCAGCGCGGCGAATCGCGAGGAGCTACAACAGAACCTCGATAAAGCAATGATCGATCAGTACACGTTTCAGGAATATCTCATCGGGACCCGCTACTACCCACATTACTTCTATTCTAAGATGCGCGACCGGGTGGAGATCTTGGGGATCGATCGCCGCGATGAGACCAACATCGATGAGCTCTATCGCTACCGCGAGTTCATCGACGGTTCCCCTTCCTACGTGGTGGTGGGCAACCGACCGCTGGTGGTACGGGAGTCGCTCCTCCCTCAACTGTTGTCCGACGCCGAGGGATTGGTCGCTTCCTCGCAGCGCCTCTTCCCCCCTGGGTTGATCGGTCCGTTCTGCTTGGAGATGGTGTGTCAGGACAACATGAAATTCGTCGCGGTTGAGCTTTCCGCGCGCATCGTTGCCGGGACAAACCTCTACCCTGCTGGGTCTCCCTATTCACGATACTATTTTGCCGGTGAGATGTCCACCGGACGCCGGATTGCGCTTGAGATCCGCGAGGGCCTGCAGCAAGGAAGGTTAACGCAGATCGTCTCCTGAGGACCTCACAGCTTGTTGCCTCACCTAAAAAAGTACTCGAAAGCGGTCCCAGTTGACACATGGAGAAAGACTGGGCATAATTCGTGCTTTTCGGTTGGAAATCGAATCCTTACGCGCTGAGCATTATCGGCGTAGAATAAAATAGTGCCGGAAGGAAAAGGAGGCTACAGCATGACCTCGCCACTGGAAAAGGAGTTCAAATACTACCTTGAGAAGCAAGAGGAGCTTGTCAAAAAATACAATGGTAAGGTCACGGACGCAAAGACCGGAGTCGAGAAAATGCCTGATAAGACGCGGCTTCGCAAATTAGGAGGTGGTATATAGGAAAAACCACGGATAAGTGGAAGCCCTTCGGGTAAGCTTTTTGAAGTACTCAAAAGGAGGTAGAGCATGTTGAGATTTAGGGCTTTAGGTGTGGTGATAATTTTAGTAGCTGTGCTAAGTATAAGTGGAGTAACCTAGAGTGATAACCTAAAAAAGCGAGAAAAAGATGATAACCGTGAGCATCTGGAAAGGAGAGGTTCGTCCTAATGGGGAAGTGTGAAATAGAACTTAGCCAAGTAGAGGCCTATGATAAAGCAAATGCTGGTCATCATTGCTGCTGCCTTGGGGGGCGCTTTTTGGCTCTCGCCATAAAAACCTTTTCGCATGAGCGCGAGCCTCTCTGGCGCTACGAAAGGCTTCGAGGATCCATTCAGATGAACCTCAGCGAGTACGACGGCTATCGGGGCACCGTACTCCTCATCCCCGCACACGAACGGATGCGAACAGAACGGGGGATTGCCACGTTCGGTCCTCGCTACTTCGGTTACGATCGGGACTACATCCCCGTGGAGAGGCTTATGGAGGGCACAAGTGGATGAAGATTCGCCGTTTTGTGCAAGTTGTCGACACTCACACCGCCGGCGAACCAACTCGTGTTGTTCTTGATGGGCTCCCCTCTATTCTCGGTAAGACCATGGTCGAGCGGCGAACTTGGTTTGAGAAATACGGTAAGGATCTGCGGGGCTTCCTATTGCGGGAACCACGCGGTCATACTAACATGCTCGGGGCAATTGTGACTCCACCGGCTGATTCCAGGACGGATCTTGGGTTGATCTTTTTCGATAACGGTGGAACGCTTTGGATGTGCGGACATGGGACAATCGGAGCCATAACTGCTCTAGCTAGCCTGGGGCGAATCCACAAGGAAGAGGTCCTAGTCGATACTCCATCTGGTCTTGTTCGCTGTCATCTCCACTCTGAAGAGGGTGAAGTGAGGGCCGTCACCTTTCGAAATGTTCCCTCCTTCTACCTTGAGACCGTTTCCTGGAATGGGATTGCTGTTCAAGTTGCCTATGGAGGAAATCTCTTTGCGCTAGTCAATGCAGTCTCCCTGGGTGTCGAACTGCAACGAGCAGGACTGCGTAAGATCGTGGATCTTGGACTAACGATCATGGCGTGGCTCAACGAGAATTTCTCCTTCTATCATCCTGGTTCAGGCGCTCCTCTGTTGGTCGATCACATAGAGTTCTACGAGAATAGCAGTCCGCCAAGGAATGTGGTGGTATTTGGAAGGGGACAGGTCGACCGGTCACCCTGTGGAACCGGCACCTGTGCCAAGATGGCATTTCTCTACTCGCAGGGAAAATTGAAGCCAGGCGAGGAATATCGATACCAAGGGATCCTGAACACGGAGTTTATCGGAAGAATCGTTAGCGAAACAAAGATCGGGAATATAGTCGGGATTATCCCCGAGGTGACAGGGTCGGCCCACGTGATGGCTTTTGGCTCCCTCATTCTTACCAAGAACGATCCGTTTCCGGCAGGCTTTGATCTGGAAAATGAAGAGGTAAAGCACTAACATCGAGCGAAAAATGAGCGTGCTGCATTATCGGTACGAGAGCCAAGCTGGCTTAACAGAGGCACAATCAGGAAGAACATGACAGACTATCGAATCAAGAAACATCCTATTTTGTCGGTTAAATCAAGCAAGAACATCACCTTCCATTGGCAGGGACAACCGCTTATCGCCAAGGAAGGCGAGATGATTTCTTCTGCTCTTTTTGCTAATGGCGTCGAGACCTTTGGGCATCATTCCAAAGATGGTGCGCCGCAGGGCATCTTTTGTGCCAATGGTCAGTGCTCCCAATGCTTAGTAATTGCGGACGGGGTACCGGTAAAGGCCTGCATGACGCCAGTTGAGGCAGGTATGCGCGTTGAGCCCAGTACTGGCTTGCCTGATCTGCCCAAGGTAGGACAAGTTCCATCTATGAGCAGAACGGAAAGTATTGCAGTGCCTGTACTCATCATCGGTGGTGGTCCGTCAGGAATGTCAGCCGCCGCCGAGCTTGGAAGGCACGGGATCAGAGCGCTACTTGTAGATGACAGGCATCGCCTGGGGGGGAAGCTTGTATTACAGACTCATCGCTTCTTTGGCTCTACCAATGCTGTTCACGCTGGAACACGAGGGATTGATATTGCTACACAACTGGAGAGCAAGACCAGGGAACATGACACAACCGATGTCTGGCTAAATAGCGTAGCGGTTGCAGTTTTCAGCGATCACAAGGTAGGTATTCTTCGGAATAACAAAACCTATGTTCTTGTTCGGCCACAAGTATTACTGGTAGCAACGGGAGCACGCGAACGGTCCCTTGTCTTTAAGGGAAACACGCTACCGGGTGTTTATGGCGCTGGGGCGTTTCAAACACTGGTCAATCGTGACTTGGTAAAGCCTAGCAAACGGCTGTTTATCGTCGGCGGAGGGAATGTTGGATTGATTGCTGGCTATCACGCCCTGCAAGCCGGCATCCAGGTGGTAGGGTTGGTTGAAGCTTTGCCCGAGTGCGGCGGTTACAAAGTCCACAGGGATAAGTTGGTTCGCCTGGGTGTTCCTATTTACACTTCGCATACTGTTCTCAGCGCCAATGGTGAAACACAAGTGAAATCTGTAACGATTGCTCAAGTTGACGAACATTTCCAACCGATTCGCGGAACCGAGAAATCATTTGCTTGTGACACAGTATTGATTGCTGTGGGACTGAATCCCGTGAATGAGTTCTACGAAAAGGCCCAGGAATACAAGATGCAAGTATTTGCTGCGGGTGATGCGCAAGAGATCGCCGAGGCGTCCGCGGCAATGTTCACTGGGAAGATTGCGGGGAGAAAAGTAGCTAGAGCGCTTGGAGTGGATGTTGGGGAAATCCCTGCGGAATGGGTCCGGATGGCTGAGATCCTCAAGTCTAGTCCTGGAAGAGTTAACCCGGAAGAAATTCCGGCTGAGGAGGAAGGTGCCTTTCCCATTCTTCACTGTCGCCAAGAAATCCCGTGTGATCCTTGCGCATATGCCTGCCCATTAGGACTCATTGACATTGATGAAACTGATATCAGGCGTCGGCCCAAGTTTGTCGGGCCTGAGATTGGCAAGAAGTGCATTGGCTGCGAGAATTGCATTACAGCTTGCCCAGGATTGGCAATCACATTGGTTGATTACCGGCAGGATAAACAGATGCCAACTGTGGCTCTTGCTTATGAGTTTCTTCAAGAGAGTATCAAGCAAGGGCAAACCGTTACCGCAGTCGACACCGAGGGAGAGGTGCTTGGTGAAGTAGAAGTGAAAAGCGTTCAACTCGCCGCAAAGAGAGATCATACTGCAGTTGTGAAAGTAGAGGCTCCCAAAGCTTATGCCAAACGCATTGCCGGAATCCGCGTACAGAAACCGTGGGTGTCTGCTCCGCTATCTGACGTGCTCGAGAAGAGGAAAGATGAGATGATCGCATGTCGCTGTGAGCGGGTGGCTGCAAGCGAAATTCGTCAACTGATCCGCGAAGGCTGCCGTGACATGAACGAAATCAAAGCGATAACGCGAGCGGGAATGGGCGCATGCGGCGGCAAGACGTGTGCTGAACTGATCAGACGAATCTTCCGCGAGGAAGGGATTCCTGCAAAAGAAGTCACCGAACTCGTGAAGCGTCCGTTGTTTGTTGAAGTTTCATTTGGGTCCTTCGCTGGGATAAAGGGGGATAACGATGGATAGTTATGACGTTATCATTATCGGCGCAGGAAGTGTCGGTGTTCCCACTGCCCTGGCAATGGCACAGGCTGGTCTCAAGATATTGGTGCTTGATAAGTTTGCCAGTGAGGGTCAGGGTTCAAACAAATCCGCAATCGGCGGTGTCCGTGCCACTCACTCTGATCCGACAAAGATCCGTTTGAGCAAGCGCTCCCTCGAAATCCTTTCTACATGGAAAGAGACTTATGGCCATGACATTGAGTGGACCACAGGTGGCTATTCCTTTGTTGCCTACCGCGAGCAAGAGGAGAAAACCCTTAAAGATCTGCTTAGAATACAACGCGCCTATGAGCTCAATATTGACTGGTGTGACAAGAATGAATTGCTTGATATCATCCCTGATCTGAACCCACTTGGTCTAATTGGGGGAACCTTCTCCCCTGATGATGGCTATTGCTCTACCCTGCTTGTTGGCCACGCTCAATACGAAGAGGCAAAGCGCGCAGGAGCAGTGTTTCGCTTTGGCGAGACGGTTGAAGCCATTCCCGTCAAGGGAGGACATATACAGGGAGTAAGAACCAATAGGTGCGAATACGCCGCTGGGGTAGTGCTAAATACTGCTGGAGCATGGGCAAAGCAAGTGGGAGGAATGGTCGGGGTTGAACACCCTGTGAATCCCGATTCTCACGAAGCAGGAATCACTGAGCCGGTTGCTCACTTTCTTGATCCAATGGTAGTTGATATCCGTCCCACGCCAGCCTCACTAAACTACTACTTCTACCAGCTTTCTACCGGACAGGTTGTATTCTGCATTACGCCAAGTCCTAGCATTTGGGGGTTTGACCGGTCGGAAACTAGTGCGTTCTTGCCAATGATCTCCCATCGCATTGTTGACTTGATGCCACGACTAGCAAACATCCGCGTGCGTCGTAGTTGGCGTGGTCTTTACCCAATGACTCCAGATGGCTCGCCTCTAGTTGGGTGGACCAAAGAGATAGAGGGATATCTAATGGCAATTGGAATGTGTGGCCAGGGGCTCATGCTTGGCCCAGGCTTAGGTGAGCTTCTTGCTCGTGTAGTCACGCAGAACAAAGTATCTGCCGAAGATCAGGACACCCTAAAATGCCTGTCACCGTATCGAGATTTCTCTGCCGAGGAAAAACTTAAGTAGCTTCAAAACCTCGAGAACAGCGAGTCTTTCTGTTCATAGTTACTCAAGTCTAAGCGGCAATTGATACTACAACATTCCTCTTGTGAGGACAGAATCCGGGCTTCGAGGTGTCCATATCCATATGGCGTGTTCGCCTTGGCGAAAGCATGGATTTAGGTCCATCACTAAGTGCGTCCACTGATGTCTGTCTACTTCTGTTTCATTAATACGAGAAACCATTCTCTAATAACTAGTAGTAATCTGATCAACTCCCAATCTAGCAGTTTGTTCTCTTGACAAAGCATAGAATCTATTATAGAATAGGTGTTATACACATAAATGCCTACGAGGAGGTGATATATATGATGATCTCGGTAATGTTCGTTGTCCCTTTCCGATTATGACAACCCAATGAACTTTCATACCGTACACAAGGAGGCAAGAAGTGACAAGACTAAAGAGTGTCCTTAGCGTTGGCCTGATTCTATTGATGGTGATCGCACCGGTTTTCGGATCGTTTGCTCAAACTTCCGTCACGATAGCAAGTCAACAACAAAAGGAAGATCAACCGCTGGATTGCCCCTTCCAACAGATAGAAAAACAAGGAGGGAAAGAAGTAGCTGATGAGAAACTTAGAAAGGTAGAAGGGGAAGGATTCTTCACCTGGGTTGGGGCTACGCTAGTGGGTGCAATCGGGGGAACAGTTACAGGAATTGGTGTCTACGGAGTAAGCAACTGGGGCAATTGGAGCATGCGTGGACTCGCTCACGCGGCAGGAGTTGGCGCTGCAGCTGGTGCTGGCTGGGGCGCTTCAGTTGGCTACTTTATTCCTTGGTTCTAGTCGAACAACGCGTAATCATGCCAGAGGCCAGATATCTACTGACCTCTGGCAAATAGAAGGAGTATGACAATGCCATACTGGCTTACCTATCTGAAGTTAACAGCTTTGGGAGTGCTGTTGTTCTTTGTTATTGGCATTACGTGCGTTGCTTGTATTGTGTTCCTCCGGTGCATAGTTATGCATAAGGGGCTTAACGATACAGCGCGGTACTGCAAGATGTATAAATGGACAATCCTCTTGCTAGTAACCATAACGGTACTATTCTGGGGTCTGCACATGGGAATAAGGATACCGTGCTTCTCCATTATTGAGACTGGGCTTTTTGTCATAGGAACCACTTGGGTAGCTCGAGGAGTGCTTCCCGCGTTGTTTACATGAATCTTCCTATGCACAACCCGCCTAGTTTCCATCATACCATAGCAGGTCTATTTCTGGCAGGCATCATCGCTGCCGCATTCTTCCTCTCGGCTGATGGATGGCCAGTGATCTCTTACAGGGAGCTCAGATACGAGGGGGTTGATCAACAGGAAAACTTGTATAGCTGTGGACCGGCTGCACTTGCCACTGTCTTCTCAGCTTTCTTTGGAGTTGAGGTTAGTGAGAATGAATTCGCCAGAGAGATTCCAGAGAACGGTGTTTCAATGCTTGATTTGAAACAGGCCAGTATCAAGAAAGGGATCCTGGCTAAGGGATATGAGATACCCAAAGGCAACCTGGGCACAATCTTGCGCGAGCTCTCTCTACCCGTCCTAATTCACTTAGATACACCCGATGACCACTTCGCGGTCGCGGTAACTCAGGTCGGCCAGAGAATTGTGTTGGCCGATCCGTCATGGGGAATGAGGGTGATTTCGTTGGTAGAGATTTGTCGGTCTTGGGACGGATTAATCCTAGCATTCGCTCCAAACCAAGGAAGCGCAGATCGAGCCAGAATGACAATTCTACAGATTCAAGAGAAGATAGCGGAAAAAACAAGAACCATTCAACTCTCGAAGATGTTTCTATGGATACTGAGCTAACTAGAAAGGTGTCGATTAGTATCATTTGCGCGCTAGTAACACTACTACTCACTGCAATTACTGCCCAAGGAATAGACGTACTCCAATTTCGGGAAGGAGAGAAAGCTTGGCAAATCACGGCACAAGTCTCGAGATATATCAATACCATTCCGTACTATTCCATAGATGATTATGGCTTATGGCACAATGTTGACAAAACCGTTGGGCTTGTATTCACCTTTGCCGGTTTCATGGATATCACCAGCCAATTGGCTGTTCAAGGTCAGCTTTCTGTTCATAGCGCCTCTGTATGGACCCAAAGGGTCAGCCTTTACTACGGCACAGAGCAGACAACAATGACCACAACAAGAGAATTAGGGCAAAGCTCTCTTAAGATAAGATACGTTTTCTATCGAACCCCAGACATACAGGCTCATCTGTCAATTCCCTTAGTGGGACACACCATTGGGATCGGATTCAGCTGGACAAGTGACCCTATCATGGTTCTCCCAGAGATCAGGATCTCACCCACGGGCATTGAACTCCTGGGCGGGCTGACATTTGTCGCAAACACTAAGCTTGCGCTAACGGCAAGGATACACTTAGCAGAGCAAGCTGCTAGCTCAAGGATTGGATTATCCATTGGCTTAGTTTACAGAAAAACAGATTACGAAGGTGTTCAGGTTATTGGAACAATAACACGAGGAGATTCTACGCAGGCAAGCATCCAGCTAAGTATATGCTACGGGAGAGAGCAGTAACGACGCCACATATTGACAACATGGCTTGACAGCAATCCATCATTGACTTATATTGCAGCGTGGGATCTTATTGGGTCCATAGCTCAGCGGTAGAGCACCCGGCTCATAACCGGTCGATCCCAGGTTCGAATCCTGGTGGGCCCACAGGAAACTATGGAGAAACTATTTGTTTACGTGGCTGGGAAGGCGCGAGGTAAGCCAGGAGCGGCTGCGATTGGGATTGCTATTACAGACAAGCAGGGAAACGTCATAGAAGAGGTTTCCAAGCTCATTGGCAGGAGTATTCCGCAAGCAGTTGTGTACCAAGCCCTAATAGAAGGATGCAAACGGACGCTTGCTTACTCGCCACAGTCAGTGATATTCTTCGCTGACAACCAATCCGTGGTGAATCAACTGAATGGGATCTTGGAAACTCGAGAGCCTCACCTGCAGCATCTGCTAGAGATTAGCAAGGGCTGTCTGAACAAGTTCCCAGAATGGCGGGTTAATTTCATCGATAGCAATGTTCACCGGAAGGCGCCCCGTCTTGTCGAACGAGCGTTCCATAATCGCCTCCAGGAAGAAATGACGCATGAGAACCTCGATCTAAGATTGCTGGCTTATACGGCTTCGCTCAGTAATTCCGATATGGAGCAATTGATTGAGCATGCCGAACGCTTGCAAGACAAGGGGTAAAGGATCGTGCGTGTTGTGTTGCAGCGGGTCAGCCAAGCCTCAGTTAGTGTTGATGGCGCGGCTCCCATTACAATCGGCCAGGGATTTCTTTTGCTTATTGGCATTGGCAGGAATGATAGTGATGTTGGTTATTCCCGGCTGGCAAGGAAAGTCGCAGGCCTCCGCGTTTTCGAAGATGGTCAAGGAAGAATGAATCTCTCTTTGCGTGATGTCGGCGGAGAGATCCTTGCTGTATCCCAGTTCACTCTGTACGGAGATACGCAAAAGGGGCGTCGTCCAAGTTTCTCTACAGCAGCCCAATCAACTGAAGCAGAACCTCTCTTCTTGGCCTTTGTTTCAGCCCTTGTTGCGGAGGGGATCCCCGTAAAGACGGGGAAATTTGGCGCTAGGATGTCAGTGAAGCTTGTAAATGAAGGCCCAGTAACACTTCTTCTTGAAACCCCTTAACCTTGCGCTTGTACAATAGCGCGGTTAAACTGTTACGCGAACTGGAACGCCGATAAGTCTTAAGGAGAAAACAGATGCCCGTACCCAAGTATCGAACGTCACGATCAAAGGTACGAATGCGCCGCTCACATCAGGCAATGTCCGCATTGACAGTGAGCGAGTGCCCCCACTGTCATGAACCAAAACTTCCTCACCGTGTCTGTCCACACTGCGGCTACTACAATGGAATAGAGATCATTGCGGCTTCTAAGAAAGAAAAGTAGACACTGTCTCACCAACTTGTTCACCTTCCCAATCGATCTCATACATCTTACTCCGTTTTCCGACTGTCTCTTACTCCTTTCATGGTTTGGGCGGCTTGATTCCTGCAAAGGGATACCTGTGCTGTCGAGAAAAACCTATCCCGCCCTAGCCACTACACATACTCAAGCTATTGACTTTTTCCCTATGTGAACGGAGAATTGTCTAAGGACTAAAAATGCCAGACAAAGAGCAAGCCGATAACTTACACCCGGAGAGCAGGGTAGCTGATAATTGGCGAGCGGTGCTTGCAGCTATTGACGACCGCATCCTTCGAGTATGTCTCCCCAGGAGTCCCGAGCGTATCACGCTTGACAAGGACCAAATTACCATTGCAGTAGACAGTGAGTTCAAGAAGGAATACTGCCTGCGCAAACTTCCCAAGATAGAGGAAACGGTCGCCAAGGTGATTGGGCCGCGGTGTGTCGTAATTGGCGAACCGCCGCTTGTTGAAAGTGCTCGTCAAACACAGCCCCACGCAGGGATATCTGCACACATTGCAGTCTTAGGGATTGGCGACGGTGGAATAAATGCCATCAACAGAATGCATGAAGAGAACCTTCAAGGGGTAAAACTGATCGCGGTCGATACCGACAAGCAGATATTGGGGATTTCTCGTGCTCATGACACCCTTCAAATTGGTCTTGACATCACCGGTGGACGCGGAACAGGTGGCAATGTAGCACGGGGGCAAAAGGCGGCAACAGAATCCCATTGGGAAATCGCAAACTTATTAGAGGATATGGATCTTGTGTTTGTTACTGCCGGGCTTGGCGGAGGAACTGGAACGGGAGCTGCTCCGGTAATTGCTGAGATCGCTAAAAAGAGCCACGCACTGACTATCGGTGTTGTAACCAAACCCTTTTCCTTTGAGGGGGTTGTGCGAGCAAAGCGGGCCAAGGACGGATTAGCTCGGCTGTCAGAAGCGACAGATGTATCGATCACCATCTCCAACGATCGCCTACTTGAGACTGCCGCCAAGGGAATAGCAATGACAAAGGCGTTCGAATTAGCTGACCAGATCCTTTTTCGAGGGGTACAAGGAATATCCGATCTAATAACTATTCGTGGCTTGGTCAACCTTGATTTCGCCGACATTCGCAATGTTCTCATCAATGCAGGCACAGCAATGATGGGGATGGGGAAGGCACGTGGAGACCAACGAGCAATGGCTGCTGCCAAATTAGCAAGCACAAATCCACTCCTGGAGGGAGGTTCAATCCGAGGAGCGAGAAAGATGATTATGAATGTCACTGGGGGGCAGGATCTGACACTGCAAGAGGTAACACAAGCTGCGGATGTAATCCGCAAGATAGCAGCAGTCGAGTGTGACCTTGTATTTGGTGCGGTCATACGGGAAAACCTTGGAAACCAGATACAGATAACTGTCATTGCTGCCGACTTTCAAGAGATATCGCAGAAAGGACAACTGAGCAAAGGCAGGCTCCGCCGTGAGCGAATCACTGAAGATACAGATCTCACTATTCCTGCTTTTGTACGAAGGAGGCGCAACGCCGAAGACAAGCCCAATTCAGCCGACTAGTCTCTTGTCGCAAACCTAATAAGCTGTTTCCCGGTAAGTGTGCTTAACGGCAAGAATTCTTCCCCGCAAGCTGGTTTTCATTCTGTTCATAAGCTTCTATGATTCGTGCCACAAGAGGATGGCGTACAACATCTCTCTTGTCAAGGATAACAAACGAAATATCATCAATCCCTTTCAGGATTCCCTGCACAGCGGCAAGACCGGATGCTCCTTCCCCAATATCAATCTGGGTTATGTCCCCGGTGACAACAGCCTTGGAATGGAACCCCAGGCGCGTTAAGAACATTTTCATTTGGATCGATGTTGTATTTTGCGCTTCATCAAGGATGACGAAGCTGTTGTTAAGCGAACGGCCACGCATAAACGCTAGCGGTGCCATCTCAATTCTCCCCAGCTCAACCAACTTCTCAAACTCTCCAGCTGGAATCATGTCATAGATTGCGTCATACAAGGGACGCAGGTATGGGTTAACCTTAGCCCGAATGTCACCAGGAAGAAACCCAAGCTCCTCACCGGCCTCTACCGCGGGCCGCGTAAGAATGATGCGCTTTACCTTTCCTGTCTTTAGGCAATCAATTGCCATTGCAACTGCGAGGTAGGTTTTTCCCGTTCCTGCGGGCCCAATGGAGAAGACAATATCCTTGCTACGCATGGCTTCAATATAGGAATGCTGGCCGGCTGTCTTGGCGCGAATTTCCTCGCCCCAGTGAGTTACTCGTACAACATCAGAAAGAACACCATCAAGGCTTCTTCCCTCTTTGACTTGCCTGATCAAGTAACGCAGCTCATCCAAACTGGGAACGTGCTCACTCTTGACAACATCAATAAGTTTGTTGAATAGTGAACGAACTTGCTCAACCTCCTCATTTCTTCCTTCAATACGGATAATCTCCCCACGGGCAATTATGCTTGCCGAGAATGACTTCTCGATCTCCTTCACGTTGCAATTAAACTTGCCAAGAAGAGCCGCCGGTTCCACACTATCACGCAAGGTGATCTCAACGGTTGTCTGTTCTATTTCCCTTCACCCCCACCAAGTAATCGTTGCTCACTTTCACAATCCGAACGTCTACTTCATCGCCAGGGGCAACGCTTGGCTCACCTAGTAGATGAGTGTCAAAATAATCCCGCGTGTATCCCCGCCATTCCCCGTCACTCTTGTTTTCGATCAGCACCTTCTTACACTTTCCCAACAACCGTTCCGCTTCTATCGATCGAATTGCTTCTCCAAGACACGCAATGCTATGTGCGCGTTCGGTTTTCGTTTGTTCCATAACAGGGTTCAAAAAATCGGCCGCTATTGTTCCATATCTAGGAGAGTAGCGAAAGATGTGAAGGTTCGCAAATCTTACCTCCTTAATCAACAAACAGGTTTGCAGGAAAGCAGACTTGGTTTCCCCTGGAAAGCCCACCATTATGTCAGTCCCGAATGTTGCATCAGGAAAAACATTGCGAATCATACTCACACGAGAAAGATAAAAAGCAGAGGTATATCCACGCGCCATGCGCCGCAGAACAACATCGTCTCCGCTCTGAAGTGGAAGATGAAAGTGTTGACAAGCGCGAGAATCACTGGCCAATACATCCACTAGCTCTGCGCTAATTCCAGCTGGGTTAATCGAGGAAAGACGAAAACGGCGCAGCCCGTCTATTGTCAACATACCTCGGGCAAGCGACTCTAGGTTACCATCAGGTGGCGCATACTGGGCTAAGTTAATCCCAGCAATGACAATTTCTGAATAGCCACGCGCAACAAGCTCGCGGGCCTCACAAAGTGCGGAAACAACTGGCTTGCTGCGTGAGCGACCTCGAACTTGCGTAGTGCGACAATACGTGCATGCCAGGTCGCATCCATCCTGAATCTTGAGAAAAGCACGTACGCGACCAACATGTTCCTCAATATGCTCTTCCGCTAGCGGGAACAGCTCAACTGTTGGGAGTAACCCCTGCTGGCTTCCAAGAGCACGACTCACAACATCGCAAATTCTCATCTTCCAGGCATTTCCAGCCAGAAGATCGACTCCTTCGATCTGTGTCAGTCCTTGAGATACGGAATCGGCAAGGCAGCCAATTACTACAATCTTCGCCAGTGGATACTTGCGTCGCAGTTTCCGCATTGCTTGGCGAGTCTTGCGTTCAGCAAGAGAGGTTACCGTACACGCATTTAGCAAGAGAAGATCTGCCTTGTCGTCCACAATATCAAAACGAGGCGCCAGCAACGATCTCATTACTTCGCTTTCATACTGATTGACTCGACAGCCAAAGGTAATAATGCGTACACGTGGACGGTAATTGCGTTTGATCATGCTAGTAATCTCTTTGCGCGCCGATCGCTTCCCCTCTGCCATAATCTCATTCCGTCACTATGCCAGTGATAAGTGGAGCTTCTACCGCTACAAATGGCATCCGGTCACGGTACTATTGCTGACACAGACCCTTGGTGGTCTTTGATGAGTTTTGCACAAGAATCCATCGCACTTTCCTTGCAGGACAAGGATATCCGTTGTTAGGGAACAAGTCGAGATATCTCTACAAGGTCAAGTGTGCAGTTGACATTCGTTACTCCTTGTGATAGCGTCATAAGATGAAGATGAGGGAAAAAATCATCCGTAAGCGTATCGCTGTTCTTGGCTGTGTTGCTGTTGTGATCATCGCCGCGTTTGTTTCATACTACTTTTTGACACAACGTAATGTAGGGCGTCTGATCAGTCAAGGGGAACACACGAACATTCTGTTCTTGGGCTTGGACAATGCTGGGGATAGTAACCGAAGCGATACCATGATGCTCGTAAGTCTGGTTCCGGGGGAGGACATTGCCTTGCTCTCGCTCCCTCGGGATTTGCGGGTCAAATTCGATAACGGAGAGTTTCATAAACTTAACGCAAGCTATGCAATCGGCGGACCAGATCTTGCCTGTGAGACAGTTTCCAGCCTGCTTGGGGTTAGCGTTCCATTCTATCTCACGCTCGACTATGTGGGATTCGAACAATTAATAGATCACTTCGGCGGAGTAGATATCATAGTAGAGGAGCCAATGAAATATGATGACTACCGCGCTGATCCGCCCTTGCACATTGATATCCAAGCAGGCGCACAGAGACTTGATGGGAAGACTGCCCTTGATTACATTCGTTATCGAGGAGGTAGTTCCGGCGATATAGGCAGGATCACGCGTCAACAAAAGTTGATCGGTGCCATACTGGGGAAAGGATTACAAAACCAAAATATCGGATCAATCAGAGATATCGTTAGAGCTATCTATCCTTACTTACGTACTAATCTTTCTCTCATTGACCTATACGATTTGGCTAAACTTCTGCAAGGACTGGATAGCACGCGCCTACAGATGGCCACGGTTCCAGGAGTACCTGTATCAATTGATGAAATCAGCTACCTTGAGCCTCAAGTAATAGAGATGGAGCAGCTTGTCGCCCGGTTGATCAAGGGGATCAACATACTTACTCCCGATCAGATTAGTGTAGCTGTATTCAATGGAAGTGGACAGCCGTTGGTAGCAAGTAATACAGCTACCTATCTACATGAGCGCGCGTTCAGAATTAGCAAGGTCGCCAACGCGGAGACCTTTGACTACGATCAAACCTATATTGTTGCCCTAACCGGCAAAGAGGCGGCACAAATCCTCGAAAGGGCGCTTTCAGAGGCATCGACTATCGTCTTCCCTGATGAGTTTGAACCCCACTATTCTGCGCTCAAACCTCTTGTCCCTGCGGGAACCAATCTCATTCTGGTTACCGGTGCTGGTTTCAAGGTTGACAATGGATGAGACCGACCTCCTGCGTGCCGCAACCACATTGATCGATGAGAAAAAAGGTGAAGAAACAGTCATAATTGACCTGCAAGAGGAATCTATTCCCACTAGCTATTTTCTCATTACAGAAGCCGACAATCCAGCTCACGTAAAGGCAATAATCTCTAACCTCAGTGAAAATCTACCCGCCAAATTACTGCACCGTGAAGGCTTGCGCGAGCGTCGATGGGTCATTCTGGATTATGGGCAAGTCGTAATTCATGTTCTCTTAAAGGAAGCGCGTGCTTTCTATGATATTGAGTCCTTATGGAAAGATCGAATTATCGACAAAGACAACCTGTTAGCCAGAAAAGAAGTCCTTACGTAGAGGCCTTCACTGGGTCCAATCACTCAACCCCATGATTTTTTCACCTCATAGATGAATGTTGACTTGACAAAGCAAGATCTTTTGAGTAAAGTTTTCTCTGCAAGTCGGGCAGAATGAGTTGACACACAATACACTAAGGTATTAGTGTGTAGGTGTGTGTCTATTTCTGTGCGTGATCCTTGAAAAGTGAATAGAGTGTGTGTTACACAAGTCCAGCAAGGGCAAATGGTGGACATCTTGGCAGTTGAAAGCGATGAAGGACGTGGCTAGCTGCGATAAGCCTCGGAGAGCCGCTAAGCAGGCTTTGATCCGGGGATGTCTGAATGGGAGTGCCCGCCATGGTGAAGCCATGGCAGAGTGTAGTGAAACTATACTAGTAGCTACACTCAGCGAACCCGGCGAAGTGAAACATCTCAGTAGCCGGAGGAAGAGAAATCAAACGAGATTCCCTGAGTAGCGGCGAGCGAAACGGGAACAGCCCAAACCATGAGAGTGTAAGGTTGCATCCGTTGTTCTCATGGGGTTGTAAGTTAGTACTTTCTTGTCAATGCAAGGGCAAGCAGAGTTACAAACGATATCTAGTCGAACAGCCGGCAAAGTCTCTGGAAAGGGCGACCGCAGAGGGTGATAGTCCCGTAGACGAAAGGTTGAATTACTCTGAGTTCTAACTTGAGTAGCGCCGGACACGAGAAATCCGACGTGAATCCAGGAGGACCACCTCCTAAGGCTAAATATTATCAACTGACCGATAGTGAACTAGTACCGCGAGGGAAAGATGAAAAGCACCCCGGGAGGGGAATGAAATAGACCTTGAAACCATTTGCTTACAGACAGTGGGAGGGAGATCATCAGTTCCTTGCTTCAAGGTTCAAAGTCCGATGTTTGGGATTTCCCGAACTAAGACTACAGACTACGAACTAAGAAACTACTAACTGATTTCCTGACCGCATGCCTATTGTAGTATGAGCCGGCGAGTTATGTTGTGTGGCAAGGTTAAGCCGAGGAAGGTGAAGCCGTAGCGAAAGCGAGTCTGAATAGGGCGCAGAGTCACATGATGTAGACCCGAAGCCAGGTGAACTAGCCATGGGCAGGGTGAAGTATACTTGACCGTATATGAAGGCCCGAACCCACTAGCGTTGAAAAGCTAGGGGATGACCTGTGGTTAGGGGCGAAAAACCAATCGAACCTGGTGATATCTGGCTCTCCCCGAAATAGCTTTAGGGCTAGCCTCGTGTTAAGACAGTCAGGGGTAGAGCACTGGTCGGGGAAGGGGGGCAACCCTCAACCCTAGTCAAACTCCGAATACTGCCTGTTCGTTTCACGGGAGTCAGAACGCGGGGGATAATCTCCGCGCTCAAGAGGGAAACAACCCGGACCGCCAGCTAAGGTCCCTAAATCCAAGCTAAGTGGGAAAGGATGTGTTGTTGCCGAAACATCTGGAAGGTTGGCTTAGAAGCAGCCACCCTTTAAAGAGTGCGTAATAGCTCACCAGTCTAGCGGTGACGCGCCGAA
This sequence comes from Candidatus Bipolaricaulota bacterium, assembly GCA_030603215.1. Classification (GTDB taxonomy): domain Bacteria; phylum Bipolaricaulota; class Bipolaricaulia; order UBA7950; family UBA9294; genus JAUVYF01. The sequence continues at coordinate 32,732 of JAUVYF010000001.1, read as the reverse complement.
AATTTAACGGGGCTAAGCTTGGTACCGAAGCTGCGGAATAGTTTAGTTAAGAGTCACAAGTCTTATGTTAAGAGTCTTCGGACTCAAGACGGCTGACCTACGACTCACGACTGGCTATTGGTAGGGGAGCATTCCGTTAACGGTTGAAGCTGAACTGAAAGGTTTGGTGGACGAGACGGAAGAGAGAATGCCGGCATGAGTAGCGCGAGCAATGCGAGAAACATTGCCACCGAATGCCTAAGGTTTCCTGGGCAAGGCTTATCCTCCCAGGGTTAGGCGGACCCTAAGTTAAACCCGAAAGGGTTAGGCGATGGACAGCAGGTTAATATTCCTGCGCCTCTACACTTGCGTTTGAGCAAAGGGGTGACCCCGAAGGGATCCTTCCGCATGCTGACGGAATAGCATGTCCAAGCACTAAGGTAGGGAGAATAGGCAAATCCGTTCTCCCGTTTAAGTCGAGGTGTGATGGCGAGCCCGCTTCAGGGCGAAGGGAAACGATCTCATCGGGCAAGAAAAACCTCTAGCGAGCAAGAAAGAGTCCGTACCGCAAACCGACACAGGTAGGCGAGTAGAGAATACTAAGGTGGACGAGTGAAACTCAGTTAAGGAACTCGGCAAAATGACCCCGTAACTTCGGGATAAGGGGTGCCACCTTCGGGTGGCCGCAGAGAATCGGCCTGAGCGACTGTTTATCAAAAACACAGGACTCTGCCAACTCGTAAGAGGATGTATAGAGTCTGAAACCTGCCCACTGCTGGAAGGTTAAGGGGAGGCGTGAGAGCGCTGAACTGAAGCCCCAGTGAAGGGCGGCGGTAACTATAACCGTCCTAAGGTAGCGAAGTTCCTTGTCAGGTAAGTTCTGACCTGCATGAATGGTCCAACGACTTGGGCGCTGTCTTGACTGAGTGCTCGGCGAAATTGAAGCACAGGTGTAAACGCCTGTGACCCGCGGCTGGACAGAAAGACCCCGTGGAGCTTTACTATAGCTTGACACTGGGTTTTGATTTTCGTTGTGTAGGATAGGTGGGAGGCTGTGAAACTGGGGCGCTAGCCTCGGTGGAGCCATCCTTGAAATACCACCCTGCGAATGTTGGGACTCTAACCGTTGGCCGTTAGTAGCGGTCATGGGACAGTGTTAGGTGGGTAGTTTGACTGGGGCGGTCGCCTCCTAAAGAGTAACGGAGGCGCACAAAGGTCTCTTCAGGCTGGTTAGTGATCAGTCATTGAGTGTAAGGGCATAAAGAGGCTTGACTGCGAGACCCACAAGTCGAGCAGATGCGAAAGCAGGTCCTAGTGACCCAGTGGCGCTTTGTGGAAGGGCCACTGCTCATCGGACAAAAGCTACCCCGGGGATAACAGGCTAGTCTCCCCCAAGAGTTCATATCGACGGGGAGGTTCGGCACCTCGATGTCGGCTCATCCTATCCTGGGGCTGAATCAGGTCCCAAGGGTCCGGCTGTTCGCCGGTTAAAAGGGTACGCGAGCTGGGTTCAGACCGTCGTGAGACAGGTCGGTCCCTATCCACCGTGGGCGTAGGAGACTTGAGAGGGACTATCTCTAGTACGAGAGGACCGAGATAGCTAAACCAATGGTGTACCAGTTGTCCCGCCAGGGGCATCGCTGGGTAGCTAAGTTTAGTTGGGATAAGCGCTGAAAGCATCTAAGCACGAAGCCCGCCTCAAGACTAGGTCTCCATATTAGGCTCCTTCTAGACTAGGAGGTTGATAGGCCGCAGGTGTAAGCGCAGTAATGCGTTCAGCCGAGCGGTACTAATAAGCCAATCCGCTTGTGTGACACACACCCTGTTTACTTTTCAAGGAATGTTATGATTCCAGGTGATATATAGCAGAGGGGCCACACCCGTTACCATACCGAACACGGAAGTTAAGTCCTCTAGCGCCAATGGTACTAGCCTTGCGAGGGGCTGGGAGAGTAGGTCATCGCCTGGTTTCTTTTTTGTCACTTGTTATCCGAGTAACTCGTGATCCAGAGTGTGGCAATGCGCGGCAGCTACAACTTCATAATCAGATATACATGGCTAGGCTGCCTCAAGCTAGAGATCAAGGCTGCCCTGCTCCAAAGCGAGTAGCCGCTCTTTTAGCGCGAGCCCACCACCAAACCCAACGAGCTTACCATTTCTTCCGATGACCCTGTGGCAAGGGATAATAATAGGAAGTGGATTTGCGCTTACTGCTCCTCCTACCGCACGAGCCGCAAGTGGTCTTCCGACTGCCGCGGCAATGTCGCCATAAGAGCAGGTTTCTCCGTAAGGAATCTCTAATACTGCATCCCATACTGATCGCTGAAATGGGGTCCCTTGCGTGTAGAACGGAGACCTAAAAGTTCTTCTTTGCCCGGCTAGATACTCACGAAGTTCCTGTAGAATGGATAAATTGTGATAATCATCGGGGACAACCGTGCTGTGCAACTTCCGGCTCAGCTCTGTGAGAGGGGTTCCGCAAAGATCAATGTAACACGCGCCTTTTCGCGAAGAAACAGCAACAAACTGCCATCCCTCCCAACAAATCATGCTTGCGTACAATCGTTCTTTCATGGTCATAATAGGTCAGTGCTAAATTCGTTCTTTTTCCGATACACCTTTCGCTCTGCTAGCTTACTAGCAGGCCATTTTGGCAAGCGCATCACAGGGAAATGTCACCTTCCCCAAAGTGAAATACATGATAGATTTCAACCCGTGGAAGTGGGCTAGTCTGCCAACAATCAGTGCAAGCTCCTTGTTTCTCACACAGGGAAGAGAGAAATGCCACCGGATCTGGAAATTGCTCCCATACATGAGGAAGGTACGTTGATGTCCCTGTCGCAGTAGTGAGAATCACTCCATCCTTTCCTGGATTGAGTCTCTCAGGCAATTCCTCTGGGTCGTCAAACGCAAGTGGTCTGGGTATGTCGAGAACACTGATCTCAATTGTGATCTTGTCGAGCTCATCAACTCTCACTGGCGAGAACCGCTGATCAGCTGTTGCCGCGAGTACAACGTTCCGTAAAACGTTCTTGTACAGTGGCTCATGTGGGCGAAAGTCATCAATGATGCAGCCCCGCAAGGCCCCATCCTTTGTTAGGGTAAGAAAACACGCTGCTTGTTTTTTCAGGTTTACAGAGAGGCTGTCTATGTTGACTACGATCCCCGATTTTCCAGCCAGTACATCCCCCAGATGCCGACGAGCAAACTGGAGAAGCTGTAATTGCTCTGCATCAGAAAGAAGAATCAATTCAGCTTTGCTTTGCATTAGCCAACCTCTTCCAAACAGTACGATCGGAATCAATCCGATGATGATCAAGACTAGCAGCCACTTTTGCATCTCACCCCTTTATAACAAACAATAGAGCCTATCAAGCATGTTGTCAACTAGGGCTAAGGCGACTATGATGTTAGGAGTAAACTGTGCTGGATGTTTTTTTGAACCTGATTACCCGGGTTCCAGAGGAGGAGCCAACATGAAACTTTACGAGTATGAATTGGGAAAAGCAGCTGATGTACTTACGAGAGAGCTATTCAAGCTCAAGCAGGGAGAGACGTTCGTTATCACGGCGGATACAGAGAGCGACCCGCGCGTGGTAGATGCGACGGCCCGAGCTGCTTTCGCGGCGGATGCAAAGCCAATGGTGATCTGGCTCGCATCCCCTTTGGGTGTTGGAATGGCGGCCGACCCGATGCTGCCGATCGAATCCCTGACCGGAGCACTGATCGGGGCCGACGCGTGGGTCGAGTTCAACAACCAGTGGCTGCTGTATTCGACGCCCTACGAGCGCGTCGTGAAGGAGAATACGAAGCTTCGGTATCTGAACCTCGTGGGCATGGATGTGGACATGATGGTACGCTTGATCGGCCGTGTGGATTATCCGGCACTGACTGAGTTCCTGAAGAAGGTCTACGAACTGACCAAGGCCGCCAAGCACATACATTGGACCACTCCTGCGGGAACCGACGTGGAATTCGACATATCCTCTGATCCCAATTACCTGCTCGGCTGGGATGCCGGCTATGCGGACAAGCCTGGCGTGTTCATGCTTGGTGGTCAAGTCGGTTGGCCGCCCGTCTTGGAATCGATCAACGGAATCATCGTCTTTGACGGGTCAATCAATCCCCCATGCGGTAAGCTGGAGGAGCCGGTTCGACTCACTGTCGAAAAAGGAAAAGTGGTTAGGATCGAAGGAGGGACTCAAGCCAGAGAATTTGACAGCTGGCTCGCGAGTTTTGACGACCCGCGGATGTTCCACATCGCACATGTGTGTTGGGGCTTTCATCCCGGTGCTAAGCTGACGGGGAACGTCGTAGAAGACGAGCGCGTTTGGGGCGCAACCGAGTGGGGTCTCGGCAATATCGGGTCTTGCGTGATTGCGCCCGTTGGGGTACCAGCGGCGTCTCACACGGACGGCGTCTGTCTCAATACGTCCGCCTGGCTGGACGGAAAACAGATGCTCAATGAAGGGTGCATCGTCGATGAAGAGCTTGCGGCACTCGCAGCGAAACTGGGGAAGGCCTAGGCTGCCGACCGTGCGAAACACGGCTTGGCTGCGCTTTTCACCTCTAGCAGAATAGAAAGGCCCCGTTATGGAGAAGAAGATCCTGTATATCAATCCCGTTCGGGATGACGATCCACAGGAGATGGCGATTCTCACTCGAGTGGTGGATGCCCAGACACAACTTAAGTACCGGTCCTTGGGGACAGGCCCTGAACATCTGCAGTATAAGATCTACCGCGCCGCCATCCTGATGCAGCTTCTGGCCATGATCAAACAAGCCGAGAACGAAGGCTTTGATGCGGTCATTGTCGGTTGTTTCTTGGATCCGGGACTTGAGGAAGGCCGAGAGATCACCGAGAACATCCTGGTCGTGGGTCCTGGTGAAGCGTCAATACACATCGCAGCGACGTTGGGAAATTCGTTCTCAGTCCTTGTCACCCACGGAAATTGCATTCCTGAGATGGAAGCCCATCTCAGGAATGCGGGATTGTGGAACAGATTAGCTTCTTTCAAATCGGCCGAGATCGGAGTGCTCGAGCTCCAACAAGACAGACAGGCCACCCTCAGACGATTCAGAGAAATGGCTGAAGAAGCGATTGAAAACGATAGGGCCGAAGTCATCATCCTGGGTTGCACAGGAGCACACGGTTTCTACAAACGGTTACAACAAGACTTGGGGGTGCCTGTTATTGATCCGGGAATCGCCGCGGTGAAGTACACCGAATTCTTGGTAGAGATCAAGAACCGATTTGGTTGGGCACATTCCAAGGTTGGTGCCTACAAGACCCCACCAAGAGAAGAGATATTGAGATGGCAGCTTGGGGCGGCAGAGCTGTGGCAATGAACAGAAGGGAGCGTGCTTGCAGGGCAAAGTAAGGAAGAAGAGAATACGGATTGTGGTTCCAGTTTCCACCGACGAGTGGAATGCACCTGCAAGGAAATTGCTTGAGGGCTACAAGGACGCAAACACGCAGATCGATATCGTCAATATCAAGGACGGTCCAAAGGCAATCGAGTGCTGTTATGACGAAGTCTTTGCCGCGACGTTCCTCGTCCGTGAGGCCGAGCGCGCCGAGCAAGAGGGATACCACGGCGTGATCGATTACTGTTTCGACGATCCGGGATTGCGGGCCGCCAAGGAACGCTTGGAAATCCCCGTCGTAGGGCTCTGCGAGGCGAGCGTACACTTCGCAACTCTTCTGGGAACGGCGTTCTCCATCATCAGTGCCGGCCCAGCTGACTGTGCATTCACCGACATCAAGGATCTATTGAGACTGTACGGTTTTGCAGACGAATGTGCGTCTGTGCGGTCCGTCGCTCTTCCAATCCGGCAACTGGAAAGGGGAAAACAGATACAGGCCGACAGATTGCTGAGCGAGGCAACAAAAGCAATCGAAGAGGACGGGGCAGACACCATAGTACTTGGCTGCGGCAGTATGCTTGTCCCAACCGAAGAGATTCAGAGACTGGGCGCTCCGGTGGTCGTCCCTGGAATCGCTGCGTTGAAACTTTGCGAGGATCTGATCGATATGCAGCTAACACAGAGCAAGCGGGCTTTTTGCATTCCCAGGCGTCAATCGAGAGAACAAGCGTGAGAACAATGGGAGTGGTGACAATCGGCCAGTCGCCAATAAGCGACGTGGTCGCAGAGCTTGAGAGGATCATCAAAGACAGCCGAATGTCGCAGACTGTCACTTTCCTGCAAAAGGGCGCACTCGATGGCCTGACTGCCGATGAGATAGCGGGTCTGCGGCCGACAGAAGAGAAGGATCACCTTGTAACCAAACTGCGGAATGGCACAGAGGTGGCAGTGGACAAGCACGGCATTTGCCCTCGGGTGCAGCAAGCGATTCTTGACCTGAACGGTGAAGGCGCAGATATCATCGCGCTTCTCTGTTCCGATGAGTTTCCGCCTCTTCGCTCCGAAGCCCCGTTGATTCTTCCGGCAAACCTCCTGTCCGGTGTACTCTCATCAATCTCGATCAAGGGGGAGCTTGGAGTAATGGTCCCCTCGGAAAAGCAGGTGGGCGCAACCATAGTAGTCTATCAAGAACTGGGCTTTGAGCCGATAGTGGTTGGCGCCTCCCCATACGCCAACGGGAATGAGATTCTCAACGCCGCCAACCGGTTGAAGGAAAAGGTCGCTCTTGTGGTCATGGATTGCTTCGGCTACAGCCTAGAGATGAAAGGGCAGGTGCGTGAGATAACAGGAACACCGGTCATCCTAGTCCGATCGTTATTGGCTTTGACGTTGAGGGAATGCGTACAGTGAAAAGGAGAGGCGCATGAAAATCTTGGTCATCAGTCCGGTTACCGGTGAAGAGCTGCTGAAGGGCGATAGAGAATACTTCCAGCGACTTGCTGATCCGGAAACAGAAGTAGAGGTAGCACGCGTTCAGAAAGGACCAACATCGATCGAGACCTTTCACGACGCAGTCTACGCCGGGCCTGAGATCCTGCGGCTGGTCAGAGAAAAACACGATACGGTCGATGCAATCGTAGTCAATTGCTTTGCCGATCCTGCCGTTGATGCCGCCAGGGAGATCACCGGCAAGATCGTCCTCGGACCCGCGGAGACCTCGATGTCCGTCGCCCTCCATCTGGGGGCCAGATTCTCTGTCGTCTCCGTTCTGCCCAACACACCCTACTGGGTTGGCTGGCAGGCAAGGAAACTGGGCATTGAGTCAAGACTCGCCTCCGCAATCGGCATCGACGTCCCCGTGCTCGACCTGGAGAAAGGACCCGAGAAGACCGCCGCCGCGATCGTTGAAGCCGCGACAGCGGCGATCAAAAGAGACGGGGCAGAGGTCATCGTATTGGGATGCACTGGGATGGTGTCCGTAGCCCAGACCGTCCGCGAGCGACTTTCCATGCCTCTGGTTGAACCGGCGGCAACGACGTTCAAGATGGCGGAACTCCTCGTCAAGTTGGGGTTGCGGCACCATCGCGGCGGTTTGTATCTGTCCGCTCGTTATGACAAGATTAAAGGGTATTAAGCAACTACCAAAAGTAAGTCAATAGGGAGGTGATGGCAGAAGCAGAAGTAGAAAGAATATTGGCTAAGTATTCAAAAAGGAGGGATGTCGATGTTTAAAAAGAAAGGTAGAGTGAGTTGGCATGGTGTTGTAGGGTTGTCTGTGTTGCTGTCCGTCCTTCTTGCTTGCGTCACCATCGTCTCAGCGCAGGAGCCTCAAGTCGGGGTCTATGTGAATTCCAGCGAGGTTGTGGTCTTCTGGGATCCCAGTGAAGGGTTCTCCAATGAGGTCATCGTTATGAACAACCTGTACGAGACCCTCGTGCGCTACGATTCGGTTACGGGTGAGTTTACGCCTGTACTGGCGACAAGCTACGAGAGCTCGGCGGATGGATTGACGTGGACGTTCAACTTAAGAAAGGGTGTGAAGTTCCACACCGGCGGAGAGATGGACGCGGAGGCGGTGAAGTTCTCCATCGACCGGACGATCGCCGGCGAAAAAGGGGCTTTCTACATCTGGGATCCGGTGGAGTCGATCGAAGCAAAGGACAAATACACGGTCGTGTTCCATCTCAGCTACCCTGCGCCGCTCGACATAGCCGCGTCGGCGGCCTACTGCGCGCACATCTTCGACCCAGATAACTCAGACCGCGACTGGTTCTACGAGGGGAACGATTCGGGAACCGGGCCCTATACCATCGAGAGCAACGAGGGGAACACGCTCGTCATCTTGAAGCAGTTCGATGATTACTGGGGAGGCTGGGAAGGCAAACACTTCGACAAGGTCGTGTTCCAATGGGTTCCCGAGGAAGGGACACGACGGCTGATGGTCGAATCCGGCGAGGCGGACTTCACCCAACGGTTGGCCGCGTCCGAGTTGGAAGCGCTGCGAGGGGTCCCCGGTGTGGAGATCGTCAGCGTGCCGTCGTTCCAGAACCTGCTCGCCCTGTTCAACACAGCAAAGAGCACAGACGAACCGATCGGCAATCCGCTGGTGCGAAAAGCGCTCGCGTACGCCCTTCCTTACGATGACGTCATTGAGGGGGTCATGGGCGGCTACGCCCGGCAGTCCCGCGGTGTTATCCCCTTTGGCCTGTGGGGCAACTCGGACCAAGTGAAGCAATATACTTTCAGTCCTGCAACGGCCAAGGTGCTCCTCGAACAGGCCGGTTATCCGGACGGAGGGTTCAAGGTCGTGCTGACCTACGTGGCCGGCGACGAGAACGAACGAAGAACCGCCGAGCTGTGGAAGTCGGAACTCACCAAGCTGGGCGTTGAGCTGGAGATCAGAGGGATGCCGTGGGAGGCGCAGGTCGATCTGGGCGCCGCCGCTGATCCAAATGATCGACAGGACATCTTGCTGTTCTACTGGTGGCCGGACTACGCCGATCCCCATTCCTTCTTGAGCGCGATGTTCGAGACTCAGCCCATTCTGTTCAACTTCTCCTACTACAGCAACCCGGTTTTCGATGCCCTGATCAACGCGGCAAAGGAAAAGGCCCTGTCTGACAGACAAGCAGCCACACAGCTGTACGTGGAAGCCCAGAACATCCTCATGGCGGATGCGGCTGGGGTAGCGATCTACGACATGAGTTCGATGCGGGCAGTGCGGACGTCCCTCAAGGGATATGTCGACAACCCTGCCTACACGCACGTCGTCTTCTGGTACGATTGCTACCGGGAAGAGTAACAGTAGCTCAGCCAGAGCGGGGAGCATCACTCCCCGCTCGTTTTTTAAAAGCTGTTAGGACAACCGAGGATATATGACCGCGTACATCATTCGTCGATTAGGACTGGCCTTAGTCGTCATGTTCGGCGTATCTGTGCTCACGTTCCTGTTGACAGTGATCGTCCCCTCCAACCCAGCAATGCGATGGGTCGGACCGCACGCGAAACTGGAGCAGATTGAAAAGGCGAGAATCGAACTGGGGTTGGATAAGCCGGTTCATATCCGCTATTTCAAGTACGTCGCCAACTTCCTTCGCGGTGACTGGGGGGTCTCCATTCGCACCCATCAGCCGGTGCTGAAGGATATTACCACCTATTTTCCCGCCTCACTGGAACTGATCATCTTCGGCATGTTCCTTGGCTTTGCTGTCGGGATTCCACTGGGAATTGTATCCGCTGTCCGCGACGGAACAATGGTAGATCACGGCAGTCGACTGTTTTCGATCGTCGGGGTTGCGTTGCCGACGTTCTGGTTGGGAATGATCCTGCAGCTCGTGTTCTTCAAACAGCTCGGCTTATTCCCATTGGCGGGGCGTGTTGCTATGATGACGCGTTTCACCGCACCGATCGAGCACATCACCGGGCTCTACCTCTTCGATTCATTGATCACCGGAAATTTCACCGCGTTCGGTAGCGCGCTCTCCCACATCGTTCTACCGGGGATCACATTGGCGGCCTATCCTTTGGGGCTGTCGGCGCGGATGACCCGCGCCACGATGTTGGAGGTCCTGGGAGAGGACTACATCAGAACGGCTAGGGCTTGCGGATTGCGCGAGCGGAAGATTCTCAGCATGTACGCCCTGCGAAACGCCATCGGACCGGTGATCACTGTAGGAGCCCTAACGTTCGCCTATTCGCTGGTGGGAACCTTTCTCATTGAGTCCGTGTTCACGTGGCCAGGCTTGGGTCAATACGGCTCAAGGGCTATCATATCCGTCGATTACCCAGCGATCATGGGCGTGACAATTCTGATCGCTTTTACCTATGTCGTCTTGAATCTCCTTGTTGACCTCATCCAAGCTTTCTTGGATCCCCGCGTTAGGCTCGGTTAGAAATGTCCAAACGATTACCTCGTACAGTTCGGCTCATACTGAAGAATCGTCTAACTACAATGGGGCTATCAGTTGTTTTCCTTTTGGTCTTGATCGCTTTGACAGCTCCATTGATCGTGCCTTTTCCTCACGATACTGCTGAGACGCATATTGATAACAGGTTTCTATCACCTAGTTCCCAACATTTTTTTGGAACTGATGAGCTGGGACGGGACGTCTTCAGTCGGGTCTTATACGGCTCTCGGCTCTCGTTGCAGGTTGGAGCGATTGCGATTGGGCTCGCGCTGACCATCGGGGTGCCGCTGGGTGTAGTGGCCGGTTACTCCGGTGGGATGCTCGATGAAGTGATCATGCGGATAACGGATGTATTCCTAAGCTTCCCCCCGCTGTTGTTGGCTATGGCTATCTCCACATTGTTGGGCCCGAACCTAGTCAATGCGATGATCGCCATCGCCATCGCCTGGTGGCCATGGTACACAAGACTACTGCGTAGTGAAGCAATCTCGGTTCGAGAGAGAGATTTTGTACAAGCGGCCAGAGCGATGGGGGCATCACAGGGAAAGATTGTCTTCAGACATGTTCTCCCCAACTGCTTGACCCCAATCGTTATCCAGGCCTCGATGGATTTTGGCTCGATCATGTTGACCTCGGCTGCTCTCAGTTTCTTGGGATTGGGTGCACAACCTCCCACACCCGAATGGGGCCTAATGGTCAGCACAGGACGGACATTTTTCCTCACCCATTGGTGGATTGTCACCTTTCCTGGTCTGGCCATCTTTATCGCTGTTTTGTCATTCAATCTAGTGGGAGATGGGCTTAGGGAGATCCTTGATCCCAAGATGAGACGCAAGAGAAGATAAGCATAAGGAGGGACATACTATGCACACGCTAGACGAGCAACAACTGGAAGACATGATTCGAGGCTGCACTATCCTAGGAACAGGTGGTGGTGGGAGTCCCACCCGGGGACTCCGGCTCATCCAAAGCAACTTGGCAGCTGGTAGAGAGTTCAAATTGATCGGCCTTGAGGAAGTCCCTGATGACGCATTGGTTGCCTCGCCGTACATGTGTGGCAGCGTCTCTCCAGAGGGCGTGGGCACAAGCACCTCTCAGGGCGATGAGGAAATGGAATGCTTGGAAGCATTCAAGGCCTTGGAAGCCGATCTGGGGCGACCATTCTTTGCCGCCATTGCCACGGAAATCGGCGGCGGAAACACCGCGGCCGCGCTCTGTGTCGCCGCCAGGCAGGGCATCCCTATCGTCGACGCCGATCCTGCTGGTCGTTCGGTGCCCGAGTTGCAGCAAACGACGTTTTGCATCAAGGACGTGCCGATCGCTCCGTTGGCCGTAGCGACCGCGAAGGGTGATGTGCTGATCGTTAAAGAGGTTTCCGATGATTATCGAGCGGAAGCGATCGTGCGCGCGGTCGCCGTGGTAAGCGACGACCGAGCGGGAGTGACCGACCATCCGATGGTCGGAAAGGCGCTGAAGATGTCAGTGGTTCCGGGAACGCTAACCACTGCACTTACCATCGGCAAGGCCGTTCGGGAGGCTCGGTCCTCCGGCGCCGATCCGGTGCAAGCAGCGGTCAGTGCAGGCAACGGGTTCTTCTTGTTCGAGGGAGAGGTGGCAAAAGCCGATTGGAAGTTTGAGGAGGGGTTCACCATCGGTGAATTGACCATCTCCGGCCAAGCGGATGACCATGGTCATCACTATCGTATTTGGTACAAGAACGAGCACATTGTCTCATGGTACGATGATGAGCCCGATGTGACAGTGCCCGACCTCATCTGCGTACTCGATCCAAAGACTGGGGAGGCGATCACGAACCCGAACTGCAAAAAGGCGAGGGAAGTGGCAGTCGTTGGCTATCCATCCCCAGAGTTGTGGCGGTCATCAAGGGGACTGGAACTCTTTGGGCCGAAACACTTCAGGTATGAAATTCCGTACAGACCAATTGAGAAGAACAGCAGGATTAGACAACTTGGTTAGAACACGTCACTTTTTTTGACCTGACTGTTATCTCAAGATGTTGACAGAAGAAAGCACATCTATCCGGCGTACCCATAAAGACAATGGAGGCCCTGCAGATCTAACCTAAGGAGATTAGGCAAGGAATCTCACAAGACGAAGAGGAGTGATCATGGAGCAGAACAAAGAACAGATCAACTTCGAAACCATTAAGGAAAGAAGGAGCATACGGTCATATACCGATGAGAAAGTATCCCGGGAGATGCTCATGAAGATCTTAGAAGCGGGGCAATGGGCTCCTACTCCTAGCAATGTACAATCCTGGCGATTTATCGTGATCCAGGAAGCCAAGCAATTCGGGGCGCTTAAGACCCTTTCCCCTGGTTTCCCCGGAGAAGCCACAACTGCCATTGCAGTTTGTTCAGACCAAAGACGCACGAGAAACTTCGGAGAAACATTGAGCCCAATCCTTGCCGCTGAAGAAGCGGCTATGGCAGTGCAAAACATGCTGCTCATGGCTCATTCTTTGAATCTTGGCTCCTGTGCAGTAGCATCCTTTTCTGAAGCTGGAATAAAGGAACTATTGGAGCTACCAGATGGCATCTTGCCTATCTTGCTCGTCGCGCTCGGTTTCCCGAACGAGCATCCTATCGCACCGCAGAGGCAAGACCTCTCACAGATAACATCTTGGGAAAGATATCAGGAGGTATAATGGAGAAAGGTGAATTATTTGGTATATGTACTTACATTGCGGCAAGTGCAGAAAAACTAAAGGATGAACCGAAGGACTATGGACCGTTACGTCTCCTTGAGGTACTCAGCAAGTTAGCAACACTGGGGGCTACGAAATATGACGACAATTTCTTAAGAGAGGTTGTCCAGCAAGTGAAAGAAAAACAAGGCCTTGTCATGGCCGACAGAAAGGCATTCTACGATTTCCTTACCCAACTCGTCATCCGGTTCGTGAAGGAAGCAAAGAAGAGATAACCTAAAGGAGGGGCGCTACATGCAACGCATCGCCAAGCAGTTTTGTGACATGGTAAGAATCGACAGTGAGTCAGGTGATGAGGCTCAGTTCATCGACTATCTGAAAGAACTATTTGAGAAAGATCTTGGGGCAGAGTGCGCGCTGGATGCTTTTGGGAACTTGATTGCCCGGGTCACAGGGAAAAACTCAGAAAAAACCACACCAGTTCTATTGTGTTCACATGCTGATACAGTAAAGCCCGGAAAAGGCATCGAGCCAATCATCAAGGATGGCATAATCAGCTCGGCGGGAGATACAGTCCTTGGAGCTGATGATAAAGCTGGAATTGCGGAGATCTTTGAAGCAGTACTTACCGCGGAGCAGCGACCACCAATAGAAATCCTTATTACCCGCAGTGAGGAAATCGGCCTGGTAGGAGCCAAGAACGTTGATTGCTCTATGCTGCAGGCCAAAATGGGGTTTATCATTGATGGCGACGAGCCTGACACAATAATTATCGGCGGACCATCTCATATGTCAATCGATATCGAGATCATTGGAAAGGCTGCCCATGCAGGGATGGAGCCGGAGAAAGGGATCTCCGCAATTCGCGTTGCCGCTAAGGCCATCACTTCAATGCCCGAAGGGCGCATCGATGAAGAAACCACCGCCAATATAGGGATCATCCAAGGGGGAATGATTCGAAACGGTGTACCAGAGAAGGCCACGATAAAAGCTGAATGTCGCAGTCTTAACCATGATAAGTGCATGCGTCAGGCTGAAATAATAAAAGATGCGTTCGAAGAAGCGGCAAATGAGTTTGGAGCAAAGGTTAAGGTAGATCTTGACCTAGAATATGAGGCTTTCCAGATTTCGGATACGGCGCCAGTGGTACAAGTTGCCAAGCAAGTAATTGCTTCTGCTGGCTTTCAGCCAAAAACCGCGGTAATTACTGGAGGAACGGACGCACTTGTTCTAAGCAAGAGAGGAATCACCTCTGTTGTCCTTGGTTACGGCGGCAAAAAGGAACATTCCAACGAAGAATGGATTGCAATCGCCAATATGGAACAAGCAGCTGCGATTATCAGGCGCCTCCTTCAAGCTCTCGCATAACAGCTCTAGTTGACGCTAGTTCACTCAATGAATAGAATAGGGGTATATTCCTCGGTAGCTCAATTGGCAGAGCGCTCGGCTGTTAACCGAATGGTTGTAGGTTCGAGTCCTACCCGGGGAGCCAGTGCTTGAAATCCTCTTCTGAAGGGACTTGTATCTTGATTAAGGGATGGAACCCTACCAGGAAGGCACATACTGACTTCTAGAAGCTGCTGGTTTCGCAATAATCGTTTCCCGTTGTTGCAGAGTCACCTCCCCTACCGCTTACCCCAGAATGTTCCCCGTCTCCCGTTCCTTGATGGCACAGATTATGTCCTTCCCATAAGACGAAACCCGCTTGTTCACCCTATACATTGATGATAGTTCCCACACACGTCTAGGTTACATTGAGCTTAGATATTGGATTCTCAATCGGACTCAGCCAGCGCGAGTAAAGGACCTCTCTAACTACTAGTCTCCTCGCCTTCTCAGCCAAGAGAACCAAACCCACCGAGGGCGTGGTAAAGCAAGGGGAAGAAGCTGGTCCACTTTTTCCCGAAGAAAGACGTTTTCGCCCTTCAAACGCTCAATACTCGCAGCTTGCTCCTTGATGCGTTTCCTTAGTTCTTCAACAAGTATGCTCACAGTTTACCCATCGTTAAAGAGGCCGCCATACTCTGCAGGGGTCATTACTGAATCACATAGGTACACCGGAAGCTCTACTTTGGCGATAACCTGAATATCCTACGAGAGCACGTTCCCGATGAAAGCGTTGACCTTATTTACCTCGACCCCCCGTAATAGCAAGACAACGTACGCGTAATAGTGTAAAGGGTTATTAAGCTCCCGATACAATTTGGAAAGAGAGGCTTCTTTTTTACTGCCCATTTCTTCTATACTTTAACTGATGCATGTAATGAGGCAAAACATGCACTCCGCAAGCCATGTCCCAGTTGTTTGATTTGTTAAGCATCTTTGTTTACACTAACTTGGTGAAGGAGCTATTATGCGAGCCGAGGATAAGTTGGCACGATCTCGTCTGTCCGTACTGGAGTTAGCTGAGGCTCTCGGGAATGTTACGAAAGCTTGCAAACAGAAAGGGATCAGCCGTCCGCGATTCTACGAGTATAAACATCGATTTCAAGCCTATGGCTTGGAGGGACTGAGGAACCTCCCTTCTGTCCATAAGTCTCATCCACTTACAACTCCCCAATCGCTCGTCGAAAGAATCATAGAGCTTTCTCAGACGCATCCATCCTGGGGCTGCTATCGAATCTCGAACTACTTATCGCTGTTGGGACTCTCAGTCAGTGGTCCGACAATCCAGAAGATCCTGAGACGCAACGGAATGGGAACACGCAAGGATCGGTGGCTAATGCTCGAACATAAAGCACTGGGAGCAGACGTTTCTCTTACCCCCGAGCAGACAGCGTGGTTAGAGCAACAGAATCCTTGCTTCCGGGAGCGACATAACGAAAGTTTACGTCCCGGGGAGCTTCTCTGCCAGGATTCTTTCTCTTTGGGTAGCTTGCTCGGCCCAGTGCGTTTGCAGGTGGTGGTCGATACTTATGGAAGCTACGCCTTCGCACGTCTATACACGCGGAAGCCCAGTGATCATGCAGTCCTCCTCCTGAACAATCGGGTTCTTCCTTTCTACAAGGAGAGAGGGCTTAAGATTGCTGCGATCTTCACAGGCAGGAATAAAGAATACTATGGTAAGGAGACCCACCCCTATGAGTTCTACTTAAACCTTGTAGGTATCAAACACTCAACGCCCTCAGGAGAGGGTTCCTCAACAAATGGCTTTGTCGATCGGTTCCGGCGGATTGTACTCAGCGAGTTTCTGCCCAGGGTATTCCAGGGCGAGCCCTACGCTGTCACAGAGACACTACAAGCGGCCTTGAACAGATGGCTGGTGTACTACAACACAAGACGGCCCCATCTGGTGTACCGCAATTCGGGGCGATGTCCATGCAAGGTAATCGGCCAGTACCTGCAGGAACAGGGCGTCGAACAGACCTCGTAAGCCGCTTCCGTGTGGCTGGGCAAAGCTGGAAAGTCTTTTATAAGCGATGATGGACGGGTACGTACGTAGGAGGTGATGTCTTATTAAAAAGGAGGCCCACGAGAGCCAAAGAACCACAAATTGCAGTCAAAGGAGGCAGATATCAATGAATCGAAAATTGGCGAAGGTTTTAGCAGTTGGATTGGTGTTAGCCCTGTTTGTTGGCGCAACCCTGGGGGTGGGTTACGCGAAGACGAAGCTGGTCTGGGCCGAATGGTGGGATCCAGAATGGGGAGAGGACACAGTTGAGTGGATCATCGACACGTTTGAGGAGGCTCATCCAGATGTGGAAGTGAAGGCGTTTTTTGCCCCCCACGATTCGTACTCTGACAAGCTTCTGACCCTGTGCCAGGCTGGTGATTGCCCGGACATCATGGGCATGGAGGTAACATGGTCGGATGCGTTTAATCGGCTCGGTCTCCTTGCCGACTTGGGCCCGTTGGCAGCCAGCGCCTCCGACGAGTTCAATTCGCAATTCAGCCCCGCTTGGATTATCAACTACAAAGGAAGAGCCATCATGGCCTACCTCTATACAAACTCCTATGGGATCATCTACAACGTCAAGCTACTAGAGGAGGCGGGGGTTGAACCTCCTACCGACTGGGAGGAGCTTAGAGAGGTATTGACAACGCTTTACGATCCAGTTGCGAAGAAGTGGGGCATCGCCCTTCCATTTGCGATGAAAAGCTCTTGTCACTTCATGCTCTACGACTTCTGGACACGACTGATTCAGGCCGGAGGCCACATGGTTGACGAAAACGGGCTTGCCCGATTTGACTCGCCAGCAGGGGTGCGCACTCTTGAGTACTGGAAGAGCCTGCTCGATGAGAACCTGGTGTATCCGGGCACCGTTAAAGGCGCTCTTGCCACCGGCGAGAAGGAGTTCCGGGAGCTCTTCGCCGCCGAGCAGGTGGCGATGATCCTGAGCGGCCCGTTCGAGAAGGGCGTGGCACTTGAACGCAATCCCGACATACAGGTAGCGTTTACCCCGCCCTTTGAGGATTGCACCAGTGGGTACCTGCTTACGGGAAGTGGGGTAGCGATCTCTTCGCAGACCGAGCATCCAGAGCTTGCCTGGGCGTTCTTCGAGCACCTAGTGAGCTACGAGGTGGCCACCAAGATGATCGAGGAGAGGTCCCTGACGTGGGCCAACACGGCGGCCCTCGGCGCTCCTGAGCTAGCCGAGGATCCCATGCTTGGACCATACTCGGAGATGGTGTCCAACTCTGCGTCAAGGTCATGGATAGCGCTGCCTTCACTTGGCGACCTGTGCGGCGTCATCATGGAGCACGCTCAGCAGTACTTCTTGGGCCTCAAGCCTGCACAGCAGGCGCTTGACGAGGCGGCTGAGGAGTGGAACGCGATAGTCACCGCTGGCAAGTAGGTAAGGCAAATCACATGTAGCGGGGCAGGTAATCACAGAAAATTCCCTGCCCCGCGATTCCCACCAAAAAGAAGAGAGGCCACATGCGAAGGCGGTTTCGCGACCGTTATGATATGGAAGGATTTCTCTTTCTCGCCCCCGCGCTCACGCTGCTCGTCTTGAGTATTGCTTTCCCGCTATTCAGGGTCATTCAGAGAAGCTTCCAAGAGTATTCGGCTCAGGTAGGCGCCTTTCAATACGTGGGTCTCAAGCAATATCAACACCTCTTTTCCGATCCTCTTTTTTGGATCAGTGTCCGCAACACATTCATTTTTACCATCGGCTCGATTGCCCTTCACCTTGGCTTCGCCTATCCGATTGCGCTGCTGCTCAACGCCCGCTGGCCGAACGTCAAGATCCGAAATTTCTTCCGCGGTGCCTTCATCCTCCCGTTCCTCTTCTCGCCGCCTGCTGCGGCGCTTCTTTGGGGGCTCCTGTTTCGACCGTTGGGGCCCTTGAACTACGGGCTCAGTAAACTCGGTGTCGGACAGATTGCGTTTCTGGGAGATTCCAGTTGGGCACTTTTCTCGGTGATGCTCGTCAACAGCTGGGTGTACTTCCCGCTTTACATGATCCTCATCTTGGGGGGACTGCAGTCCATCCCGAAGATTTTCTACGACGCGGCGCGGGTCGATGGCGCGAACTGGATCCAGCGTTTCATCTACGTCACCCTCCCCCAGATGCGTACGCTCGTCATGACGGTGATCCTGATCGACTTTGCCACCTCCTTTATCCATTTCGATCTCGTCTGGACGATGACCAAGGGCGGGCCGCTACGCAGCACATACCTGATCAGCTTCTTTCTGTATGAAAAGGGTCTGCGCAACTTCCGACTCGGCTACGGGTCCGCAGTGGGTGTGGTCATTGCACTGATCATGGCCATCTGCATTTCGGTCTACGTGTTTGTCGCCATCCGGCGAGAGGAGGCAGCTGTGTGAGATCCCACAGGCAACGCATCAAGCACCTCCTCCTCTACGCGAGTACAACCTTGATCACCCTTGCGGTGCTTTTTCCGGTCATCTTTGGCTTTTTCACTTCTTTTAAACCGAACCCGGAGACCTTCACCTATCCACCGAAACTGATGCCGCAGTCCTGGACTATTAAGTCCTATACCTCTGTTCTCTCCCAACAGCGATACTTGCGCTACTTTCTCAATGGCTATCTGATCTCAATCTCCTCCACTCTGCTGTGTGTCTTCCTTGGTGCGCTTGCGGGCTACGGCCTCTCCCGCTTCAGACTACCCGCCAAGCGCTCCTTGATGCTGGCGATTCTCGCCCTCCAGATGTTCCCTGGCGCTATTTTGATGATTTCATATTTCAATCTGTCCCGAGCACTCGGGCTTTACGACACATATCTCGCGTTGATCTTGATCGATACGACCTTCGCGCTTTCTCTTGTTATCTGGCTACTCAAGAGCTATTTCGACTCCATTCCAGTTTCTCTGGAGGAAGCAGCTTTGGTAGATGGATGCAGTCGATCCCGGGCGCTGCTTTCGATTGTTGCGCCACTTGCCCGGGCGGGCTTCATCGGGACGGGTGTCTTCGCCTTCATCAGGGCTTGGAATGAGTTCATGTTCGCCTTGATTCTGACGAAAGGCCCGGAAAGAGCTCCAGTAACGGTTGGCCTCGCCGAACTATTTGGACAGTACAGCATCCAGTGGAACGGTGTCATGGCGTTGACCGTCGTTGCCACCTTTCCTTTGCTGATCGTGTTTATCTTTGTTCAGCGATACATCATCAAAGGAATTACGAGCGGTGCGGTGAAGTAGGTGAAAAATGAAGCTCCTTCTTCAGTTTGTTTTTCGTCAGCTGGCCTGCCTTCAGGTTCTCCAGAGCGGGTCCACAGCTTCTCCAATTAGTTCAGGAGGTATGCGAAAGGGTGCTCTCTTTTCCTTTTCAACAAGTCGCCACGCTTACGGCCAAATAGAATTACAACATCGGCTTCTGACAGGACATTGTCAACTCCTGACAAGAAAGCATGCTACCTGCTTTGGTAAGCACAAACTCTCCTATGCAATCTATAGTTGAGGCCGTGTTCAAAAGAGTGACTTCCTTGGAATACGATCCTTGCAATCCAGGCGATTTTCTTGTATCCCTATACGTATAAAGCAGGAAAGGGGCCATGAATATCTATGGTAGACATAGTGAAACCAATGTTGGAAAAGGAGGGCAGGTAGGTACAACAATCTTGCAAGGGGGAGGTGTTGTCTATGGCAACCTTGAAGAATCCGGTCCGGGAACTGCGAGAATCCCTGGATCTGAGCGTGAAAGAATTTGCGGAACAAGCAGGAGTCACTCTGGAAACTCTTCGGATGGTTGAGCGAGGTGAATACTTGCTTATGAGTCATCTAGTAGCAGAGAAACTTGCGATGATATTCCCAAACACGACCCCAGAGAAGCTGAAAGAAGGGTACGCAGCCTGGCAGAAACAGGTAGAAGCAGAAAGAGAACAAAGGTCCTGAGCAGTGAAAATTGGTGTTACACTTTTTGGAGTCGATTACTTGCGCGTAGTAGTTTAAGGGAGGTTTGGTGTTCTTGAGCAAGGTATTCTACGGAAATCCGGTATGGGCATGGCTTCTGGCCGCTGCGGTTATCATCCTCGTTGCGTTAATCCTATACCTTCTCAGAAGTTTTATTCATCGCCGTCTCGCCGAGTTTGCCAAACGGACGGCTGCCGAAGTTGACGATCTGGTAGCAGATCTTCTGGGAAGAACGCGGCCCTGGTTCTTGGTAGCCATCTCGCTTTACGCTGGGTCACTCGTACTCACGCTTCCCGCCGTGGCAACCCGTGTCATCGGTACGATCGCAGTTCTTACATTGCTGATTCAAGTCGGGATTTGGGGAACGGCTCTCGTGTCTTTTCTAATCACCCGGTCCGTCAAGCAGAAGTTGGAAGAGGACGCTGCCACGGCCACGTCGATGGCCGCACTCGCATTTATCATCAAGCGGCCCTCTGGGCCGTGACTCTTCTCCTTGCCTTGGACAACATGGGCGTGGAACATCACTGCTTTGATTGCTGGCCTGGGCATCGGCGGGATTGCCGTCGCGCTTGCTCTTCAGAATGTCCTCGGTGACCTATTTGGTTCCCTTTTGATCGTTTTGGATAAGCCATTTGTAATCGGTGATTTCATCATCATTGACGATTTGCTCGGCACGGTGGAGCGGATCGGGCTGAAGACAACGCGCGTTCGAAGTCTCTTCGGGGAGCCAGTGCCTGAATGCCTCTTCTGAAGGGACTTGTATCTTGATTAAGGGATGGAACCCTACCAGGAAGGCACATACTGACTTCCAGAAGCTGCTGGTTTCGCTACAAGGGAGTTCTTCTGATGCGGAACGCGGAGAGCATATGTAATCTAACCTTTCAGGTAGCAATAAGCTTAGATGGAATGAAGAAGTTGTGCCGGGTTTGAAAGTAGTCCTCTACGGGAGCCAGGGACCCTACGGTACCCACTGTCATGCCCTGATCCCAATGATAAGCTCTTCAAGATCGCTTGCCTTGGGCCACTCAAAAGTTCCAAAGTTGTCCACTCGGCTAACTCAAGGGGACGTTCTTGGAACTAGCGAGTTCGAAAGTAGTCTACTAGGGCGTGTCTGGACACCATCGTGGAACGGAGACTGCCGCCAACATCTCCCATAGCGACAGAATGCCGCTATCGTGGCCCTGTAGCAAAACCACAGGGAAATATCAAGTTGTAAGAGGTGGGCAAAGGATGACTTTGGTCTTCAGAAGTCGATCCTCTATAAGCACAGCTTTGGGTGAGGAACGCGCGAACCCCTCATGAGTTCTAGCGAGGTGTCGGTTGCAAGCCGGAGCCTTGACAAGAGGCAACCGGATCGTTAGTATTGTTAGCCATGTTTAACATTTACGATCAAGGAGACGCATGATCACAGGACAGAGCTCTAGCATGGAGGACTACCTCGAAGCGATAGGCCGGCTAAGCGAGGCCGGCAACATCGTAAGGGTGACTCAGCTGAGCAAGGAACTCGAGGTGAGTAAGCCGAGCGTATCCGCTGCCTTGAACAAGCTGGCAAAAGCAGGGCTTGTTCAACATGAGCGATACGCCTCCATTGAACTTACAGTAGAGGGGCGCAGGGTGGCCGAGGACGTCATCCACCGCCACGAGATCATGCACCGCTTTCTAGTAGAGATTCTTGGCATCGATCGAGAAAGAGCAGAAGAAGACGCTTGCAGGATGGAGCATGTGTTGAGCCCGCCCAGCCTGGAGAGGTTTTCGGAATTCGTGGATTTTCTTACCTCGTGCCCGCAGTCTGAACCAGCCTGGCACAAGGGCTTCTCTTACTATCTCAAACATGGGGAGCATGATCCCAACGTGGTAGGAGCGGGGAGCTGAAAGAAGAATAGTTTTTTTAGTAAGAAAGTTAGGCATAACTAACAATGTAACGATTTCCGTAGGGAGGAAACAATGGGTCAGTACCAATATAAGAGGAGTCGCAACAGGCGAAAGGCCTTGATCGTCATGACCGCCGCCTTGGCATGCCTTCTTATTGCGGTCTCCGCCAGTGCCCACACCCCACTCCTTTACATTGAAGACAACGAGGACGGCACGATTTACATCGAAGGCGCTTTCTCGGACGGATCGAGCGGATCGGGGATGGCGGTGAGACTGGAGGATAGCGACGGCGATATTCTGTGGGAAGGAAAGCTGGATGATTACGGCGCGGTAGAGAGTGTCCCGATCCCCAATGTTTGGCCGTACTACGTGATCTTCGATGCCGGACCGGGACATGTGGTCACCAAGGAAGGGATCTATCCGTCCGTAATCGAGGAACCGAAGGAGGCCGCGCCGTCGAATGGTACACCGGCTACGAACGTGCAACCCGCTGCACCAACCGCTCCATCTACACCCGTGACTCCATCCGCATCAGCGACCCCCGAATTGCCCGCCCCGGCGACACCAACCGCCCCAACGGCAACAGCTTGGTCTTCCGATGGATCCTCCCCTGCGTGGATGCCGGGCACAACGAACGCTCAAGCAGGCAGTTCGGCGGATTCCGTCCAGTGGGTCATCGTGGCACTGTTGGCGTTCATCGCCCTGGCGCTCCTCGTCCTTTGCGGCGGGGTGTTGTTCGTCGTTGGCTGGACGGTGGGGAGGGGCGGTAACCGTAACGGAATCAAAAAGGAATGAAAACTCTTATTGATTGGAGTTGAAGAATAGAGCGAAAACGCCAATCTACCGTGAATGGAAACATACAAAACGGATGTTACAAGTAAGGAGGAAAAGCACATGAAGAGATTGACTCGTTTATCGATGTTGACGCTAGTGACAGTGGTGGGGCTGAGCCTGACCTCATTCGGGCACTTTCAGATGATCCTACCCTCGGACGACTACCTCAACGAAGGGGACTCGAAGAACCTCGAACTACAGCTGATATTCACCCATCCGACTGGAGCCATCCACTCAGATGATCCGCAACACGACACTGGCAAGGGAGCCGACCCGACCAGTATGGACATGGAGGCCCCAGTCGAGTTCGGTGTACTGCACAAAGGTACAAAGAAGAGCCTAACTGACACGCTGGAGCTGTTCAAGTTTGAGCACGGTGCAATCAGTGTGGACGCCTATCGGACCGAATACCGCGCACGCGGGATGGGTGACTTTGTGTTTTACCTCGCACCCGGTCCGTACTTTGACTCGATCGAGAACGGGTACATCACCCAATACTCGAAGCTGATCATCAACTCAGGTGGCCTACCTACTGACTGGAATAAAGCGGTTGGCCTCAAAGCAGAAATCGTCCCGCTGACGCCCACCACTCCACTGTGGGTGGGGAACACGTTCACCGGCGTCGTTCTCCTCGACGGAGAGCCGGTGCCCGGTGCCGAGCTCGAAGTCGAGCACCTCAACCCGGTCCCGTTCAAGGGGGCGTTCCCCAACGTGGAATCGGTCGCCCTCCCCGGCGGGAGTTTCGCCTCCCAGCAGGTAATGGCCGACGAGAACGGAGTGTTTAGCTATAGCTTCCCGTGGACCGGTTGGTGGGGCTTCGTCGCATTGCTCGAGGGAGAGGACTACAATGCCAAGCCTCAGGAAATCGGTGCCTGCATCATGTTCAAGGTGTACGCCATCGACGAGGCTCCGTAGCGCGACAACTTACCGCAGCCAGGTGGGCCAGGCTCCGCTGAGCACAGCGGGCCCTGGCCTCCACCGACCAGATGACGTGAAAGGGGCGAGATGAACGAGGTAGATGAGCACATAACACTGCTTGGCGAGCTGCTGGCAGGTGAACGAGCAAGGATTGTCGCCCTGAACGGCGGGACGGAGACCGAGAAGCGGTTAAGCGACATGGGCCTCGCCCTCGATTCGGAGATTGAGGTGCTCGTGGCCGGGAGCCGATCGCCGGTGTTAGTAGCAGTAGGAGCAACGCGGGTAGCAATCGAGCCTAATCTGGCTCGTCGGGTTCGGGTACGTCGCTTTGGTGGAGGGTGCGGTCGGCGAGGATGGGGTCGCAGACACCACGGACACGGACGGAGGTTCCGTCGATGACGCTCGATGAGCTGAGGGTTGGACAGGAAGCCCGCATTGTCGATATCACCTTGAGCGGGGCCATCGGCCAGAGGTTGCTCGATATGGGGTTCGTGGAGGGGACGTGCGTGAAGATCGTGCGCAACGCGCCGTTGATCGATCCGATCGACCTTCTCGTGCGTGGCTATCACGTGTCGATCCGCCACGCCGAGGCAAAGGGTGTGGAGGTAGAGCCGCTGTGAGCCGTGCATTCACCGTCGCCGTTGCCGGCCAGCCGAACTGCGGCAAGTCGACCTTGTTCAACACCCTCACCGGGGCACGGCAGTTCGTCGCCAACTACCCCGGGGTGACAGTGGAGAAGCGCATCGGCCTGTTCGCCCATAAAGGGGACAGGATAACGTTGGTCGACCTTCCCGGAACCTACAGCCTCACTTCTTATTCGTTGGAGGAGCGGGTGGCGCGGGACTTTCTGCTGGACGAGAGTCCGGATCTCGTGCTGAACATCGTCGACGCCTCCAACCTGGAGCGCAATCTATACCTCACCTTTCAACTGGTGGAGATGGAGTTCCCTCTTATTGTCGCTCTCAACATGATGGACATCGCCAACGGCCGCGGGATCGACATCGATCCGTCGCGCTTGAGCGATGAACTTCAGGTCCCCGTGATCCCCACCATTGGCAATCGGGGCAAGGGGAAACGCGAGCTGCGCGAGGCGATCTGGGCGATGTGCGTTGACAAGGAGAACCATGGCTCGTGGGTCCGCGTCGACTACGGCGAGGCGTTGGAATCGGTCATCGCACCGCTGGAGGTAAAGCTGTCGCGGCAAGCGCATCTCGCCAGCCACTTTCCCGCCCGCTGGCTGGCCGTGAAGCTGCTGGAAGACGACCCCGAAGTACGGAAGCTCGTGACAGGAGCCGTCGCGGAGCGGGACTACCGTTTGAGCCATTCGGAACAAGGAAAGGATTCCATTGATGCCGGAGAATAACATCCCCTCTGGCGAAACCATCGTCCGTGAGACTGCATCGCACCGTGAGGCGTTTCTCAAGAAACACGGCCGCGCCGTGGAGAAGGTGATCGCACAGAAGCGCTACCAGGCGGCCGATCGGGTTGCGGCGGCGTGCGTGGTGAGGAATAGAGGCCCTCATCGTACTCTCACTGATTGGATCGATCGCTTCGTGTGCAGCCGCTACGCTGGCCCGATCGTGCTGGCGGGGATCCTGTACGGCATCTACCAGCTGGCGATCGTCCAGGGGTACAACCTCACCAATTACTGGTGGCCGGTCCTCGGCTTGCTCAAGAACGCGATCCTATCGCTTCTCCCGGGCGAAGGGCTCGTATTCGATCCGGTCATTCGTTCCGTTGTCCTGTGGACGGTGAACGGGATCATTGCGGTTCTCAACTACGTTCCCATCTTTGCCATCCTGTTCGCGCTGGTGGCGATCCTCGAGGACACCGGGTACATGGCGCGGGTGTCGTTCGTGCTCGATCGGCTCTTCCGCCCGTTCGGTCTACACGGTCAGTCGGCGCTCCCTTTGATGTTGGGTGGTCTATTCATCGGTGGGTGCGCGATCCCCGGTGTGATGGCCTGCCGCGGGATCAAGGACGAGAAGGCACGCATGAGCACGATGCTCGTCGTCCCACTGATGAACTGTCTGGCCAAGATTCCGTTCTACCTGCTGTTGATCGGCCTGTTCTTCACCAAGGTCAGTGGACTGATGATGTTCATGATGTCGACGATCACCCTGCTCTTCGCCCTGTCGGTCAGCAAGGTCTTGTCGTTGACCGTCCTCGAAAAGAGGCCGACGGCCCCTTTCGTGCTCGAGATGCCGGTCTACCACCTTCCCACAGTGCAGAACGTGGCCCGCCGCATGCTGGAGCGGCTGTGGATCTTTGTCAAGAAGATCATCACCGTCGTTGCTGTCGTGATGTTGGCCTTGTACTTCCTGCTGAACTTCCCGGCACTCGAAACCGAGCGTAGGATTTACTACACCCGGCAGATCGACAGATTGATCGGGACGTTCCTCGAAGAAATCGGCCCGGGAAACCCGTACGGGCTGTTCCTTGCAACATCGGAGCAAGCGTCCGATTACGCGCGGTTCGCCGCCGACTACCGCTCGGCTAAGCGAGGGGCGACAACGGGTGAATCCAAGTTGGCCGTGGAACGGGCACACCTGGAGCAAAACCCCGAGTTCTTCAAGGTAGCGAACAAGGGGAGAATAACGCTGAACGAGGACGAGATCGACGTGTTCGACCGCTACCTCACTGCCTATCAGGCCGCGCACAGCGCCTACTTGACCAAATACGCCGCAACCCTGCCTGACTATCGACCAGCACTCAAGGCCGCGTTCTATAAGAGCTGGCAGGATGCTGATCCGTTCTTCTTCGGCATCGTGCGAACCGGAAGCATCACGATAAGCGGGAGCACCCTCATCGACACAAGTGCCGCGACGGCGAACAAGGCGTTCCAGGCGATCGATCGAGGTACACAGAAGCTCAGGGCGGAGAAGCACCAAGAACAGCTGGAGGCAAGCCTCCTTGGCCGCCTTGGGATTGCGGTGGAACCGTTCACCAGGCTCGCTGGGTTCAACTGGCGTGTCAACGTCGGCCTGATCGGGGCGTTCGCTGCTAAGGAGAGCGTGGTCGCTACCCTGGGGAGCATCTATCAGGCCTCGCGACAAAGTGATGATGGAATGAGCCTCGAACAGCAGATAAGCGAACAGGAGAAAGGATGGACTCCCCTGCACGCTGTAGCGATGATGCTGTTCATGGCCCTCTACCCGCCCTGTGTGGCGACGTTGCTGATGATCAAGCTGCAGGCAGGGTGGCGATGGATGCTGTTCGCTACGGTCTACCCGATCTTCCTCGGTCTCCTGGTGGCGATCCTCGTGTTCAGCGGGGGGAGCCTATTAGGGCTGTCTGGGTTGGGGACGATGATCGCTTTCTACGTGGGGATGATCGTCGTGACCGTGGTCCTGGGGTTCATCAAGCCGAAGCCAGCACTAGGATAAAAGCAGATGCTTACATCAGAAAAGGACGAAGATGAGAAAATCCAGTGTATTGATTCTTACCAACCGTGGGCTTGTTATGACGCTTGTTCTGGCACTGAGAGCCGTTTTCCTGTTGCACGTCCCCAGCCCAAAGTGCAGTTCAAGGATGCGCGAGGCAGTGCACGTGGGAATCATCTCCAATTAACGGAGGCATCTTGACTGACGATACACCGAACGTCCACGAAGCCATCACGATGCTCTGTCGCCACTAAAGGAGGTGCTGCAATGAGATGTTTAATCCTCTATGCGTCTGTGAGTGAAAACACGGAAAAAGTTGCCCTGAGGATTCAGGATGTGCTTCGAACCGCAGGGTTGGATGTTGAGTGTATAAAGGTCGATCACGAAACGGAAATCAACCTCTATCAATACGACCTGGTGTTTTTAGGATCCCCGGTTCAAGTGTGGCTTCCTGTAAAGACCGTGATGGATTTTGTGTGCAGAACGATTGCCCACTATCAGAAGACCGGCGATCTTATGCCCTGCTCTCCTGTGAGACCGGGAAAGTACGCGATCTGTTTTTGTACCTATGCCGGCCCTCATACCGGCATATCGGAGGCGGTGCCTGCGATAAAGTGGATGAGGACATTCTTCGAACACCTCGGATTTGTTGTTCTGGATGAATGGTACACGGTCGGGGAATTCACGGGGAGTGAACAGAACTCCACAACGGGTAGATTGGGCGATATCAAGGGCAGGCCGAATGAGGGTGATCTCCTTGAGATTGAGAGCAGAACAAGGGGGATTCTGGAGGCATTAAGGCTCTTCCGATAACGCTTATAAATGGGTCATAGGAGGAGGGGGCATCCCCCAGGAGGTTGGAAGACATTTTAGCATAATATCCCAAGCTGAGGCCGCCTAACAATGCGCTCCACGTGACCGCTATTCCGCTGCGCTTCATAGCGGCAGGTAAGCTTGGTCGTTAGGCATAGAATGACTGATTATTGCCATTTCATTTAGTATGATTGTAGCGAAGGTGAAATTGTAGACCCGTTAATCAATAAAAAGGAGGGATTGTATTATGATGAAAGTGATCGTTATAGCACTCATCCTAAGCCTGATGAGTCTTGTACCTGCACTGGCCTGCACGACCATACTGGTCACCAAGGGGGCATCAGAAGACGGTTCGGTCATTGTCGCGCATTCAGACGATAGCGAATTGTTCGATCAGCGCCTGGTCTACGTACCAGCCGCAGATCATAAGCCTGGATCACTTCGGCCTGTATACTACGATGCTGCATCGCTGGGCAGCAGGCCGGAATATCATGGATATACGCTGCGGCGCTATGTCGGCACACACCGGGGCCCGACTTATATCGATCCCAATCAGCCGCAGAGCATACCGCTTGGTACTATTCCGCAAGTCGAACATACCTATGCGTACTTCGATGGTAGCTATGCCATCATGAACGAACATCAACTTATGTTTGGCGAGTGCACCGACGGAACCAAAATTCAACCCGAACCGGTACCTGGAAAACTTATCTTCTACAGCGCTGAACTGAGCCGCGTAGCAGCAGAACGCTGTACAACAGCACGCGAAGCCGTTGAATTGATCGGTTATCTTATTGAGACCTATGGCTATTACGGCACGGGCGAAACACTGCCCATCGGGGATACAGAAGAGGGCTGGGTCATAGAAATGGCACCCAGTCCTGAAGGCACAGGCGGCCTTTGGGTGGCAAGAAAAGTACCCGACGGCGAGGTGTTTGTGGCCGCAAATGAATTGCGTATTCGCGAAGTCGACCAGGATGACCCCAATATGCTCTATTGCAAGGACCTGCATGCCATTGCCGAAAAGTACGGTTGGTGGAAACCGGAAGACGGCAAGCTGGACTGGCTGAAAACCGTGAGCCTGGGAGAATATAACCATCCTTATTACTCGCTTCGCAGGGTCTGGCGGCTGCAGTCGCGGATTGCGCCTTCGCAGGCCAAATCGCCCTGGGTCGAGAATGGCTACACGAAAGAGTATCCATTCTCCATCAAACCGGACAAGAAGCTCAGTGTCCGCGACGTCATCAGCTTGTACCGCGATTATTATCAGGACACTGAGTTCGATCTTTCAAAAGGAGTCACCGCGGGACCATTCGGCAGCCCCTACCGTTACCCCGGCCCTATGGACGCGGGAGGGGACACCGGGGATCCGAACCGCGAGCTGAAGGGCGCGTGGGAAAGGCCAATTTCCATTTTTCGCTGTGGGTTCAGTTATGTATGCCAAGCCCGCGGATGGCTGCCAGACCCAGTCGGGGGTCTTGTCTGGTTCGGTCCGGATGAGCCGATGAGCACTTGCTATGTGCCATTCTATGTGGGGGTCACAAGCATCGCTGAGCCATATTACACATGTGAAACCTCAACCTTCAGCCAGAAAAGCGCGTGGTGGGCCTTCAACTTCGTGGCCAATTGGGCGGGTCTGAAGTACAGCTACATAATCAAAGATATTCAGCAGAAACAGGACGAAATAGAACACGCTGAAATTGAAGGCATCAAGAATATAGATGAGCAGGCGATTGCTCTTTATGAACAAGACCCGGAAAAGGCGCGGCAACTGCTCACTACGTACTGCGAAACGCAGGCTAACCAGGTTGTGAAAGACTGGTGGGAATTTGCCTGGATTCTTGTAGCCCGTTATGACGATGGCTATATTAACGCGCCTGGGGAAATGGCCCAGGAAGTCGGTTATCCTGAAGATTGGTATGATAAGTCAGAATGGACCAACGGGCCGACAAGCTACCAAAACAAAGAAAACGAACCAACGGATTGAGAATCCGTCGAGTTGTGAGTTAAGTAGGATATGCAGTGGAAATCCTTTGCCACTTCAAGAACTAACTACTGCTAAGTCAACGACTGGTTCTGGCAAGCTCACCTGTTGATTGATATACGTCCATGGCGTGAGATAGCCCAATGCCTGCCTATGCGTCGCCTGTCTGCCGTCCCAAAGGGACAGGCAGGCAAGCAGACAGGCCGAATGTCTCCTCTCATTGCGCATAGAGTGCGTTAGTATTTCAGGTTTTGGCCAATCAGTAGTTCGAAAGTTGTCCAGTAGGGGGTACATCTTGCCTTATAGTAGTCCCCAAGGTGCGGTCGCCTCCCGCAAATCAACGTGGTTAGCGTCTCCGCTCCCCCTTTAGGAACGCAGGAACTAAGGAATGATCAAAGTGCAGAACAGATCAGCATCTCTCCCCTTAGGAAAGCAAGAAGAAGGGACCAGCTGCCTTTTCTGAGCGAAATGGCGAGATTTCTATGTAACCACTATTTCACTGGATTCCGGCGCCTGCCCCGGACCCCGATCCGGGGTGAGGGTGAGATGAAGCTGGTTATCAGCAAAGGAAGCTATCAGGAAAGAAAGTTATCAATCGTCAGATCGTCCGTAACGTCGGAAAATAGGACAGGCATCTCTTCCCTCGGGTTACTTGAAAAGCAGCCAGTCCCTGAACAGCAACGTTGCAGGAATACGCAGACCATTTGTAGCGTCGGGTCTTGCGCCCGACGTTAAGGATAAGAACGCGTAGTCCGTCTGCAATGTCGCGCATGAAGTGCGCCACTACACAAACAAGACCCTCCCCCTCCCTCTAATTGCCTCCCTCGATCGGGGAGGGAAGATGGTAAGAAATCCCTCTCCCTTGATGAAGGGAGAGGCTGGGTGAGGGTGAGATGAAGCTAGTTATCACTAAAGGAAGCTTTCAGGAAGAAAGGCAGTTTTCAGTAGTCAGTTCGCCTTTCCTATTCAACCAGTCAACTATCTAACTCGCCTTTTCTCGGCTCCTGACTGTCTTTTCACTCATCACCGTTCGTTGACATCTGGATGCCCCCGTATCAAGTACGGGGCAGGCTTATCAAGTCCGGCATGACGGTATGCGTCGTCATTCCGGCGGACCCTGGATCGGGGTCCAGGGCAGGGCCCGGGAATCCAGCGTAATGGTGGTTCTACGTTACCCATCACTGTTTTCGACTGCCGACTGTGTTCTCCCTTAATCCTCAATCCGTAATCCTTAATCCTGTGTTTCTGACTCATCACCGTTTTTCAACTCAACAAACCCAACGAACCCAACGAACTCTATGAACTCTCCCCATCCGTGTCTTTCCGTGTCCATCCGTGGCCGAATTGTCTTCGTATCTTTCCGTGTCCATCCGTGGTTAGTGATGTTATGAAAGCACGCCTAGGTGTCGAATTCAAACCGGCCTTCGGAAAACAGACGCAGGCAGGCATCTACGACTTCGGGATCGTATAGTGTTCCCTTGTTCTTCTCGATCTCCTCCAGCGCCTTGTCAGTCCCTAATGCCGGGCGATAGGGCCGGTGAGAAGACAGCGCCTCCACCACGTCAGCAATGCCAAGGATGCGTGCCTCAAGCAGTATATCCCCGTCCTTAATCCCCTTAGGATACCCTGACCCATCCAGCCGTTCGTGATGCTGAAGGATGATGTCGGCCACCGGCCAGGGGAAATCGATTGACTTCAGGATGTCGTATGCGACTTGGGGATGGGCTTTGATCAGGTCGAACTCTGTCTTGCTTAGCTTACTTGGTTTGGCGAGAATCTCAGCGGGTATTGACATCTTGCCGATGTCATGCATAAGCCCAGCTACACGGGTTCCCTCGGCTTGCTCCTCGGGGAGTCCCATCTCATTGATGATAGCGCAGGCTAGTTGGGTTACGCGTCGCTGGTGGCCAGCGGTGTAGGGGTCTCTGGTTTCAGTTGTTCGCCCAATTGCTTGAATAGTACCGTTCAAGGTTGTGCGTAGAGCTTCTTCTGCCCTCTTGCGCTCAGTGACGTCAATAAAGGAAGCGAGTCGGCAGATAGGTCTACCGCTTGGGTCTCTAACTACACTCGCTGCCGCATGAACATCAAATGCTGAGCCATCCTTTCTCTTGGCGAGGAGTTCACCTATCCAGCCTCCTCTTTTCATGGCTACTTTCATTACCTCCGCGGCCTCTTCTTCTGCCTGCCAGAACTCTACCGCGTTCCTTCCCACAACATCCTTCTCATCATGATAGCCCCACATTTCGAGAAAGGAATGGTTTGCATAGGTCAGATTACCTTCAAGATCAGCTATAGCAATACCGTTGATGGATGAGGCAATAGCATTATCCTTAACTCTCATTTCCTCCTCCGCACGCTTGCGCTCGCTGATATCTCCTAAAACCCCCTGAACGCCGACAGCACGGCCTTCTGAATCACGTAAGAAGGTTACTTTTATTTCCCCCCAAAGGGTGGAACCATCTTTACGTATATATTCGTATTCCATGGGTGGTATCTCAATATCCTTTTTTGTGTTAGCTAGGGCTGCTGCCTTTTGAAAGCTACCCATAGCCTTTGCATAGGAATCTGGCGTGAAGAAATCTTTCATTTTGTGGTTTAATGCTTCCTCCACGCTATAACCAGACAAAGGCGTAACAGAAGGACTTACATAGGTCATATTGAAATTCATATCCTGCACGAATATAACGTCAGTC
>JAUVYF010000102.1 GCA_030603215.1 Candidatus Bipolaricaulota bacterium | reverse complement strand
CCTTCATAGAGAGAGAAATCCGATCGAGAGGGAAGACTGCTGGCGTGAACAACCCGCGCGCGATCAAGATCTAGGATAACAAGATCTGCATCGCTCCCCGGAAGGAGGGCTCCCTTTCTTGGATAAAGGCCAAACAGTTTCGCCGGATTCTCCGTGACCAGGCCAATTAGCTGGGGCAGCGGCACGCCGCGCTTGTGATAGCCTTCTTCAATAAGCACCGGAAGGTGTGTAGCCAGAACCGCATAGCCGGGTACAGCCTTCCAAATACTCTCATCTGCCCGTTTTTCGGAAGTAGTTAATGTAGTGTTATCGGTCCCAATTGTATCTATCAACCCTTCTCGCACCGCCCTCCAAAGGCGGTCGATATCCTCGCGACGACGGAGCGGTGGCACCATTTTTCCTAGGATAGCACAGCGATCTGTTACATCCACCGACAAGTATGGTGAGGTAGTTTCGACAGAGATGTTGTCTGTCTTGCTCATCTTTAGCACATCAACCGACTCGCCGGAGGAGATGTGTACAAAGTAGAGCGGTGCATTAACCTCTCTGGCTAAGAATATTGCCCGTGCAACGGCTTCGCTCTCCGAAATACTGGGGTGAGTTTTCTCCCAATCGGCGAGTGACCCTTCTCGGCTGTATAGCTGGGCTCCCAGTTTGTCTGTTGCCCGTTTTATCAATTGAGGGTTCTCGGCATGGACACAGATTCTCGGAGGCTGTGTACATTCCATCGTGGTATTGAACACATCCAACAGGAAGCCATCGTCAACAGACTCAACTACGCCAGGAAAGCCCCACATGTAGACCTTGAAGGAGTGAATTCCAAGACGATCTACATAGTGACATAATTCATTGAGTTGATAGTCAGTAAGAATTATGGGATGAAAGAACACATCCGTGAATAGATGGGGGGTTACAGTACGAATCCACTCCGGGA
The DNA here is from genome assembly GCA_030603215.1 of Candidatus Bipolaricaulota bacterium. Lineage (GTDB taxonomy): Bacteria > Bipolaricaulota > Bipolaricaulia > UBA7950 > UBA9294 > JAUVYF01. The sequence goes on along the minus strand of JAUVYF010000102.1, from coordinate 4,223 downwards.
TCGCATCGAAGTAGGAGTTCTCTGCACTTACATAACATCCGAGAGTAGTAACACCTCCCGCTATTGCAGCCCGTGTCTCGGTTTCCGCTTCTTCTTCAAGATGGCCAAACACGCCCAGATGGACATGAGGGTCAATCACACCAGGAATAACCACTTTGCCATTGGCGTCGATTTCATGAGTCGCTGCAGCCTTAATCGACCGCGACCATGAGACTACACGACCGTCAGCAATCGCAATGTCCGCCTCAATAATCTGGTTATTCGGGATAACCAGCGAGGCGTTTTTGACAACAATATCGATAGGCATGGTGGTTTGGTTTCAGTGCTCGGGGTAGAATGATTCAGATCAGCGAGCAGTCAGCGGCGACCCATCTTCGTCAACGAGCCCCACAATCGCTGCGTCGGCTGAGGAGCTTGGGTTACCACTGGCCACGCGTGCAGCCGTCCCAAAAGTGACAAGCACTTCCTGGCCGGCTCCTACACCGACAAGATCGACTGCCACAATCGTCTCTGCACTCCGCTTACCCAATTCACGGACCAGCAAGAGTCGATGCTCCTTCAGATCGGCCTTCTTGATAGTACAAACCACTGCCCCTACCACTTTGCACAGTTTCACAGCTGTTCACCTTCCTTCCTCATTTATACGCGACCAACTAATTCCGCAATCCTATTTACAGTATGATCAATTTCATCCTCGGTATTGTAAAAATGGTGTGCTATGCGGATGACATCTCCGCGAGACGAACAAACAATATCTCGTTTCCGCAGTTCCAACTCAAGGTTGTGAGAATTAGGAACACGAATCGCTGTTGTTGGGGCCTTATGTTCAATATCGAAGTCACTTACCAGATCGAGTTGCTTAGTCTTTACTCGCTCAATGCAGTACCGGGACAACTCATCGATCCGCTGCTTGATCTGTTGCACGCCCACTTCCACAATTAGACTCATCGACGCGTTTGCCGCAAAGGCAGCTAGCGCTGGCGGCGTTCCTGTCTCCAAACGTCGCCCATCGTGTGCATAGTTGAGGTGATAGTCAAAGGCGAAAGGATCGGCTTGCCCAAACCAACCTGTTGATGCAGGGTGGAGTGTCTCCACAATCGCCTGTTTCGTGTAAGTAAAGGCAATCCCCGGCACCCCTAGTAGGTATTTCAGATTCCCTGAGACCAAGAAGTCAATGTCCATCGCCTTAACATCGATCGGTGATGTTCCCAATCCCTGGTAGGCGTCAATCATGAGCAGCGCCCCGTTTCGATGGGCTACCCGTGCCAATTCAGCGAGATCCTGTTTATAGCCATTGAGATAGTAGACAAACGGGGCAGAGAGGATCAGGGTCTTACTGTCTAGGCGCTTTTCATAATCTTCGATCGCTACCGTTCCATCTGGTCGGACCGGCACCATGTCAACTTGAGCTCCAAACTTTTTATGAGCGTACCAGATCTGAGGAACTGTAGGAAATTCGATCTCGGTGGTCACCACGCGATTGCGGATCCCCTTATAGTCAAGGGAACTGGCAATCGTTCCCACAGCTGATGACACCGAGAACGACATAGCAACATCGCTCGGATCAGCGTTGATCAACCGAGCGAAGGTTGCCTTGGACTCCACGACCACTTTCAGCCAATAGTCCCAATCCATTCCCTCCTCACGCCAATTATTGACGAAATCCTCGATGCTTTGCGCAGCACAGATTGGCTGTGCCCCTTGTGAACAATTGGCCAAGTGGATCTTCTTCAGGTGCGGAAACTCCCGCCTGCGAATCTCTGAGAACACATCGCTTGAAGAAACCGCTTTTGCAGGGGGTGTCCTTTGTTCCAATGTTGTACCGATCGCGCTAGTTCGCTCAGCTAATGTCACGCCGGATGAAATCATCTCCGCCTGTACGATCCGGACTCCGAGACGTTTCGCCAGATCTCGTGCTTCATCAGTCACGACATCATAGATATCAATTGTCAGCTCACTAACCCCGTTCTCGGCCGCTCGTTCGATGTCGGACGCCGTATAAAATTGCCTCACATTTCCTCCCTCATCGACTTCTCTGCCATCTCTGCCATCTTTTCCTCTGCGGCCCGTTGAGCTGTTTTTATGCTCTCCACAGAACCGGAAACGAACAGCCTACCGTAGGCTCCGATTGGATCGAAATGGATAAGCTTAACATCGCTGGCCTTCTCCACTTCATTTGCGGCAATTGCGATGTAGGCAGCTGGGACAACCTCCATCAGAAACAGGTTTTCGTGCGAGATAATCATCGATCCCTGTCGCAAGCGATCAATGAGTTGCGCCAAGTAGGGTGAAACGTTAGTTATGATTCGAGAGGTGACAATACTTGGAGGGGTTCGCGACTGCTCGTCTAGACCAAGTTCCTCTAAAATGCGTTGTCCTGCCGTGTTCACCTCTGCTACCGATTCCGAATGCAACTCCAATGTCCCGTACTCTCGCTCAACGATCAGAAACGCCGGCAATACATTACTTGACTTAACTGCAGTATCCAACAATTCAAAAGTACGGCTCGCGGGGCCAACCTCGACAAGGAGTTGTGCCATCCCAGGGGTCGGAACGCTGCCCTTGGACACAGTACCAATGAAGGCCGTGTACTGCGGCTGCATACGATCAATCAATGTATAGGCACGAAGCTCTGCTTTTCCTCTACTCATGTTGTGGATAGTAACTAGCGCTCAAGTTGACTGAACCCACCCAGAATTAACTAGGACTTCTTGTTAACTTCGGAGAGTCCTGGGAAAACGCTTTCCAGGCCGCTATGTGGGCGCGGAATGATGTTTAAGGAAACCAATTCTCCAGTTTTCTTCGCCGCTTCTCCGCCAGCATCCAGTGCTGCTTTCACCGCACCAACGTCTCCGGCAACTGTCACTGTGACATAGCCACCGCCAACATTTTCCTTAGAGAGCAACTCAACGCTGGCTGCTTTCAACATGGCATCAGCTGCCTGAATTGCTGCTACCAAACCACGAGTTTCGATCTGTCCAATTGCTGCCATTCTGATCATCCCCTTTTGATAAGTTCCTCAAACCAACATACTGGTCTAGCATACTACATGGATGAAGCCGATTCTACAACTTCACACGACCGCTAATAATTCCCCATCCCAACTCATAGCCAATCATACACTCAACTCATCCTGTTAATAATTCCTCGCAACACGCTCGGGTCAGTGACTACCCATAAGCCAGCACCGTCCTGCAAGAAACTCAGACAACGAGTGAAGTTGTAACCACTTGTTGGTACCCAAGACGGACTGCTTCCGCATTCTTCTCGCCAAAGATCTCCGCTACACACGACGCCAGGCCTTTAAGGGGGATTGCCCTTGTAACGGCACTAAACGCCCCCAGCATAGCCGTATTAGGAATATTGCGACCGAGTATATCGAGCGCGATTCCTGTGGCATCGACAGTACCCACACACGCCACACACCGCGGAAACTCAAAGCTCTCAGGAGGGGACGCTGCATTGATAATCACCACGCTCTTATCACGAATTCCCGCAAATACATTCACGTTTTCTAAGAGAAATGTATCCATCACAATCACGCAATCCGGGTGATAAACCCGTGTTTTTGCGCGAATCGGTGCATCCGACAGCCGTATGAATGCCGTTACTGGGGCACCCTGCCGCTCGAAGCCAAAGAAAGGAATGGACACTCCGTACTTCCCTTCCCTAACAGTTGTTCGAACAATTATCTCCGCAGCCTTTACCGTTCCCTGTCCACCGCGTCCATGGATCCTAACTTCCACGATCCCTCCTTTTTCTTCAATCGCTCAAGGTCCTGCAACTGGACTGCTAAGATCTCCGTAATCGTCGAGGTACGAGAACCTAGTCCTGCTGTATGCTAATGCACACATTCCGAGAAAACTCTTTTGAAGTTGCCCCAGCAAACCTTTTCGACCTGGCGCGAATTCAATCCGCTGTCATAGAGAAGATCCACAATGCAAGGGTAAGCCGCACAACTATCAACTTTAGCAGGAGTGCTCTCTACTCCATCAAAATCGCTACCGAACCCAACGCAATTCTCTCCACCTACTCTAATGGCGTGCTCAATATGTGTGACGATCCAACGCATGTCGGGGCGAGGAATCTGCGCAATGGTTTCCTCTACTTCCTTCATTGCTTCGTCGAAGGACTGCTTCCCTAACTCTACAACACGAAAGAACTTGTCGTGGATGTCCTTTTGTTGTTCGAAGAATGTGGGAACAAGAAACCCTGAACCCATG
>JAUVYF010000022.1 GCA_030603215.1 Candidatus Bipolaricaulota bacterium | reverse complement strand
TTCATCCATTCCCTCTCTTACTGCAAGAGCAGTGTCAAACAGAATGTACTTCACGGCGGACATCTGATCGGTCTGAATAGCTACCTTCACACCAGCTTCTGAAAGTATTGCTGGATTCCTAGGGTTCATGCCACGCAGTTCATACTTGGTCCGCGAAAAGAGGATTGGGCCGACCACGCAAGGGATACCTTCCTTTGCCAGAATGCCTGCCACTTTATATCCTTCTGTAGCGTGGATGAAAATCACCCTAAAATCAAATTCGGCCGCTATACGTAGGGCCGTCAACATGTCATCAGCGCGATGAGCATGTATATGGGCGGGAATCTCTCTCTTCAAGACTTGGCCAAGCGCTTGCAGACGGAGGTTTCTCTCCGGAGGTTCGGGCTCTTTTCCGTTACCTTTATTTCCCTTGTAGTCTGCAAGTTGCTGCTCATAACGCTCTCTTTTTTCTTGATAGTCCTGAGCCTTCATAAGCCATTCCCTAAGCACTCCGGCATTACCCATTCGAGTAGAGGGGGTTTTCTTTTGCTCTCCATAGACTCTCTTTGGATTCTCCCCAAGCGCCATTTTCATCGCTACAGGAGCGCAAACGAGCATTTCATCAACTGTTTTGCCACAGGTTTTGATCACGACTGTCTGACCCCCGATCACATTTGCGCTACCCGGCCCTGTATTGATGGTCGTGACGCCTGCTTCCCTCAAGTCTTTAAAAGCCATATCATCGGGATGAATGGCATCAATTGCTCTCAGATGAGGGGTGATAGGATCGGTCATCTCATTACCGTCACTCTTCTCCCACCCTACCCCGTCAGCGAAAACTCCAGTATGACAATGGGCATCGATCATACCAGGGATTATGAATTTACCTCCAGCTTCGACCACTTTCGCCCCTGCGGGAACAGCGATGTCTTTTCCGACTTGGGCGATTTTCCCTTCGTTAATTAGGACAGATCCTTGTTCAATGACCTTATCCGGTGTTATGATCGTTCCACCCTTAATCACTAACATATTATCATCTCCTCTCAGCTATCTTTGAAAATGAGTGACTTGCTGTTCTGTAAACAGGCCTGGGATCCCACCAGTGTGAATAAACACTTGGCCTCCTCCTTTCGGAATTTCCCTTTGTGAACTAGATCAACGAGCCCGGCCATGGCTTTGCCCGCATATATGGGATCTAAATAATCCTTTCCTTGTTGCCAAATGTTGCACTACTGACCGCATTTATCCTCCATTGTAAGTACCATTCAACTAAAAGGGAAAGAATCCTACTTGTCTCCTTTAACGTTCTCGCTGGTGACTCTCTTTCTCTGGAACACTTGCGCGACAGCTGTTAGGAAAAGAGACTCAGGTTACTTCTGGGTACTTGAGCCCAGTACCGGTATTAAATAGGACAACCTTCTCTTCTTTCCCGATCCAACCCTTGGCAAGTAGCTTCTCTAGAGCAGCGAGCGTTGCGCCTCCTTCGGGGCAAGCGAAAACACCCTCGCGGCTCGCCATACGCCTTTGTGCCAGGATCAGGGCTTCATCAGAAACAGCAACAGCTGTACCGCTGCTTTCTCTTACTGCTCGCAGGATTAAGAAATCACCGATCGCTCCAGGGACACGCAACCCTGCGGCTACAGTCGCCGCATTCTCCCATGGTTTGGCAAACTCTTCACCAGCTTCAAATGCTCGTGGAATGGGAGCACAGCCATCTGCCTGTACCACGACCATTCGAGGTCGCTTCTCTCCAATCCAACCAAGTTTCGCCATTTCGGAGAACGCCTTCCACATACCAATAAGGCCAGTTCCACCACCGGTTGGATAGAAGATAACATCAGGGAGGTCCCAATTGAATGCTTCTGCCAATTCGTAGCCCATTGTCTTCTTTCCCTCAACGCGATATGGCTCCTTAAGGGTTGATACGTCGAACCAACCATGTTCTGAGGCAGCCTCTCTTGCTTGTTGGCCACACTCGGTAATCAGTCCATGAACGAGGGTGACCTGTGCCCCGTATGCTCGACACTCCATCTGAAACGGCAACGGGACATCCTGCGGCATGAATACATGGGCAACCATGCCTGCTTTTGCAGCATATGCAGCCATTGCACCCGCGGCGTTCCCCGCTGAAGGAATGACTACTTCTTTCACCCCTAGTTCCTTCGCACGGGAGATTGCCATGCACAGTCCACGCGCTTTGAACGATCCAGTTGGATTGAGCCCTTCATCCTTGATGAATAGGTTGCTCATCCCAAGCTCTTTCCCCAGTCGTTTCGCGGGGAAGAGCGGAGTATATCCTTCTCCTAGGGTAACCGCATTTGCCTTATCTTTAACTGGAAGGATCTCCCGATAGCGCCATAACGTTGTTTCACGATCCTTAAGGCTTTCGCGCGGCCACTTCTTCTTGGTTCCTTCTAGATCATAGCATGCAAAAAGTGGCTTGCCGCATTCGGGGCACAGCGTTTGAAGCACATCTGCATCGTATTCCTCTCCGCAATAACTGCATTCTAAGTGAGTAAGCGTGCTCATACACATTCCTCCTGTAAGGCTACAATAACACAATCTTAGGCCATTTTGCTTTCTGACAAACTAAGGACCGTTCACCATAACACCAGGGTTCCTAATCCTAGATGTCCAAGCTCCAAGCGACGAAAACTCTGTTAGCATGAGAACTTACTTGCAGATCGTAATGTACTGTTGTGTGCACAGATGATCGTATCGATCAACCCAAGTGCTGGTCAAGGATAGAGAGAGCCTTGCCGATAGGGAGCTTGACCGATCTATGGCCGTCTCTTCCTACAGCACTTTGCGCGGCACAGAGTGCGGAAAGGATAGATTCCTCGACCGCTTCGATGGTGGCTTGAAAGACAGTGTTGATCGATGAGTGTGTATCGTTTAACCTTCGTTCGTTGAGAAAAACGTGCAAGGGAGTACCGGGAACCTTGTTGGCGACGCTAAAGGCGATGACAAACTCCCCGCTTCCATTGTGGCACATGCCTCCGGTGCGAGCAATGCCGAAGCTTGCCCGCTTTCCAATCCGAACCAGTTGCCGATGCGAAAGAGGAAGGTCGGTCGCGATCACGATCACAATCGATCCCTCTTCTTTTCGAGTAACAAGATCTCTCTCGTAAGTGCGCAGTTTCCAGCCCACGGGAACTCCGTTTATAACCAATTCTTCTCGACTTCCGAAATTGGGAAGTGAGAGAGCGCCAATGGTATAACGCTCTCCATTGATATCGATTACTCGCGAAGCGCTCCCAATACCGCTCTTAAACTCAAACGCAGAAACACCAGCTCCCGCGCCGACCACGCCTTCTCTGACTGGCTCAGTCGAAGCATTGTCGAGCGCACTGAAAACGTCCTCTTCTTTCACGCATCGTGCCTGAATGTCGTTCAGGTATGAATCGTTACACTCGGCAACGACTGGGTTAATCGAGGTAATTGAGTGCTGTGGAAGCTGATAATGTTGAAGGACCCATGAAATCAAGGCATCGCTTACTTTTCCCACGTTAAGGGTGTTCGTCAACAGGATTGGAGTCTCGATCGTACCGAATTCGTTGATCTGCGGGAGGCCAATCGCTTTCCCGAATCCGTTGATCGTCACTGCCGCAGCCTTGACTTTTTCGTAGAAGGCGTTACCTGCATGGGGAACGATTGCCGTGACACCGGTGCGAACGTCGCTCGCATCAATCAGTGTTGTGTGGCCGACCCGTACGCCAGAAACGTCGGTAAGACTGTTAGTAGCGCCGGGAGGTATCCGACCGATCCGAACGCCATGCTCGATCAGTAGCATAGACATTGCGATTGGGCGGAGTTCTCCTTGGCCCACTCTACCACTCGGCGGGCGAGAATCGAGAGCGGATCGAAGAGGGGACAGGAGAGAGCAGCTTCTTCGACCACCAGAGAAAGCTCCGTACACCCAGAGATGATCCCGCTCGCCCCTTGATCAATTAAGTGCTGAGCCACTGCCATAACCGTGCCTTTTACTGAGTGGTCTCCCGCCTTGATATGCGTTATGGCATCCATGATCCGCGCCTGTTCCTGATCTGCTGACACAAGCAAGGAAACATCATGATTACCCAACGCTTGTTGGTAAAGGCCACACTTAACTGTTCCCATTGTTGCCAGTAAGCCCACCGCCTTAATGGGCGGATTGCAGGAAGCGATAGCGGTTGCCGTTTCGCTGATCATATCGATAATGGGAATAGAGACAGCCTTTCGCAGATATGAGAGCCAGTGATGGGCGGTATTACAGGGTATCACGAGGAAATCCGCCCCGGCTTGCTCCAGCACCCTTGCGCCCTTGATCATCATCGGAAGCGGACTTTCGTCCTCTTCCAGGATCGCAGCCGTACGATTAGGTATCAATGGATTGCTGTCGATGACTATGTGTAGATGTTCCTGATCCTTGCGCGCAGGAGTCAATGTAATGATCTGTTGGAAAAGCTCCAGGGTTGCTTCCGGCCCCATTCCGCCTAAGATACCAACCGTTCTATTTCGCGCCACTATAGTGTCTCCTTCGCTACACCTGTCCACTATCGACCATCAATTCTCCGTCATGGCTATTTGCTGAACAACTTGCGAGAACGATAGAAGTATTCTCCAGCAGAGACAACAGCCAGTCCAATAGCAAGATATAAGAACGTGTCTTTAGTGGTTTGTCCTGCTTGCCCCCACTCAAAATACCGACTGGCAAGAATAACTAGGACTAGGCCAATCTGAGAAATGGTCTTTAGCTTCCCAAGAAGACTTGCCTCAATCACTTCTCCTTGAGCTATGGCAAGGATGCGCAAGCCTGTAATGAGAAACTCCCGAGCTACGATCACCATTACCGGCGCAGCGGTTAGTTCCCCTAATTGAACAAACGAGATCAATGCTCCCACTACAATTAGTTTATCGGCGATTGGATCGGCAAACTTACCAAGTAGGGTGGTTTGCTTCAGGGCACGAGCAAGATATCCATCAACTGCGTCGGAAATCGCAGCAAGTGAGAAAATGGTGATAGCAAGAACTGTGGTAAGCGGTGTTCTTGACAGGACCAGGAACATAAACAGGGGAACGCTTGCCATACGGGCAAGTGTAATTTGGTTCGGAATTGTACGAAGCATTGTTTTCCTTTTTTTCCGGCCTATGTAGCGGATTGTCCCGCACAGTTAGCGATTTGAGCGAATGTTTCCGGAGACAGGGATGCCCCACCTACCAGAACCCCGTCGATATCCGGCTGGTCGAGCAGTGCAGCGGTGTTCTCGGGATTTACGCTTCCGCCGTACAAGATACGTATCCTCCGTGATAGTGAATCATCATAGGCAACAGCAAGCCACTTACGAATCATGTTAATGGTTTCCTGTGCGGCTTGGGCCGAAGCAGTTTCACCAGTTCCAATTGCCCACAATGGTTCATAAGCAATCACCACCGATGCAGCATCTTGTTGATCCATTCCGGCAAGACCATGTTCAAGCTGAAAACAAATCCGCTCTCTTGCTTTCCGTTGTTGGTGTTCCGTTAGCGTTTCACCCACACAAAGGATGGGCCGAATTCCGGAAGCAGTTGCTGCTAATACCTTTCGGTTAACCAGTGTTTCATTTTCGTTAAGGATAGTTCGGCGTTCCGAGTGGCCGACTAGAACGTACGAACAATGACATGCCAGTAGCATTTCTGTCGAGATTTCTCCAGTAAACGGACCACCAGGTTCAAAGTAGAGGTCTTGCGCGCCAAGAGAAATTCCTACCGCCGCAAGTAGCTTGCCTGCCCAATCCAAGCTGGTAAATGGTGGTAAGAGGAGGATCTCTGCGGCATGGTTGCTATCCACGAGTTCCAGGAAACGGTTGATAAAGACATCTGTTTGTGCGGGAGTCTTATTCATCTTCCAGTTGCCAGCAACTAATCTATTGCGCATTTCTTATCTCTCTCCGATCTTAAGGCATTATATCACCTATGTCAGCGCGGTTAAACAATTGACTTTCTAGAAGCGCTAATCTATGATCGGTAGAACTATCAGGAAAAAAACAGGAGGTATGAGATGGCAATAACTATCGGAGCGATTGTTGCATTGATCCTATTGTTCTTGTCCAACGCGATCCGGATCGTGCGAGAGTATGAGCGGGGAGTTATCTTCCGGCTTGGACGTCTGGTTGGCGCTAAAGGACCTGGGTTGTTTTTGATTATTCCAATTGTTGATAAGATGGTGAAGATCAGTCTACGCACAATAGTGCTCGATGTTCCCCCACAGGAAGTGATCACCAAAGATAACGTGACAACAAGCGTGAACGCGGTTCTCTTCTTCCGAGTAGTTGATCCCTGTGCATCGGTGGTAGAAGTTGAAGACTTTCTAGAAGCGACGAGACAGATCGCTATGACCACGCTGCGCAGCATCCTCGGAGGAGTGGAACTTGATGAGGTTCTAGGGGAGCGTGAAAGAATCAACCTGCAACTACAGGAGATTATCGACGAGCAAACGGATCCATGGGGGATCAAGGTAAAATCAGTAGAGATCAAGGATGTAAAGATCCCAGGAGATATGCAACGAGCAATAGCTCGACAGGCTGAAGCTGAGCGTGAACGCCGTGCCAAGATTATCAACGCTGAAGGTGAACTACAAGCGGCATCCAAACTCTCTGAAGCGGCTGGTATCATCCAGCAGAACCCAGCCGCACTACAGCTTCGCTACCTGCAGAGCTTGGTCGATATTTCAGCAGAAAACGCCTCAACTATCGTATTCCCTGTTCCGATTGATCTTTTCAAGTTGTTCCAGAAGGAAGGATAATCACACCTAGATAAATGAGGATCTATGACCTTGTAGTAGTCGGTGGTGGACATGCCGGGTGTGAAGCGGCGCTTGCCGCCGCTCGATTGGGTCATGTGACCGCTCTTGTCACGATCAATTTGTGTGGGATTGCAGAAATGCCGTGCAACCCAGCAATTGGTGGCCCGGGGAAATCACAACTTGTCCGCGAGATCGATGCTTTGGGTGGAGAGATGGCGCGCATAACTGATGCGGCTATGCTCAACGTGCGATTGCTCAACACGAGTAAGGGAGCAGCGATGCAGGTTCGGCGCGCTCAAACCGATCGAGTACAGTATAAACTCCTCTGGAAACAGGTTCTCGAGCAAACAAGCGGCCTTGATCTTATCGAAGGAATGGCCGAAGAAATCCTTACAACTGGAGGAAGGGTCGCAGGAGTTCGCCTACGCGAGGGACTTAGGCTTGAAGCCAAGGCTGTTGTGATCGCCACCGGGACCTTCCTAAATGGGCAAGTTATCTTGGGAGAGCTTTCCTATCCAGCCGGCCGAAGCGGAGAACCATCATCGGTTGGACTTGCTACCTCACTGGAAGAACTAGGTCTCGAGACGGATCGTCTGAGCACAGGAACTACCCCCCGGGTTAATCGCCACACTATCGATTTCTCTGGCCTTGATCGCCAAGACACAAGCGAACTGCCACTCGCTTTTTCTTTTTGGAACGATCCGGTTGTCCTTGCGTCTGATTATCCGGTTTACTTGACCAACACCAATGAACAAACACACCAGATCATCCGGGACAACCTACACCTGAGTCCAAACTACAATGGCCTGATTACAGGTAAGACTCCGCGGCACTGTCCATCACTGGAGAGTAAAATCGTCAACTTCCCGGATCGTGGTAGCCACAAGGTATTTCTCGAACCAGAAGGCAGGCAAACTGCGGAGATATATCTGCAAGGAATCTATACGGCTTTTCCGCCAGAAATTCAACAGCAAATCGTTCACAGCATTGCTGGGCTTGAGCAGGCGCATATCGAGCGCTATGGCTATGATATTGAGTACGACTACATAAGCTCTGGGCAACTTAGACCTACACTTGAAGTAAGCAGTATTCCGGGTTTGTTTCTTGCCGGTCAGCTAAATGGGACTACGGGATATGAGGAAGCGGCTGCGCAGGGACTCCTGAGCGGAATTAATGCCGCTTGTTATGTGAGTGGAAGAGAGCCACTGATTTTGTCCCGAGGCCAAGCATTTATTGGAGTAATGATCGATGACCTTGTCACCAAAGGAATTACGGAACCCTATCGCATGCTTCCATCTCGTGCTGAATATCGCATTAGCTTGCGCGAAGGAAACGCCGATTTACGCCTGTCAGCGACCGGTCATGCGATTGGGCTTCTGCCAGAAAACCGTTACGAGAAAGTGCTAAACAAGGAGAAGGCAAAAAAGGAGATTCTGGCCAGACTTAAAGAGCAACGCATTGGTCCACAACACCCACTGAACCACATTCTTGCCGAGAAAGGAAGCAGCCCTCTTTCCAACAACGGGGCAAGCTTGTATGAGATTCTCAAGCGCTCGCAGATCCAGCTGGACGATCTCTTGCCCGCAGAAGAAGAACTAACGGATGAGTTGAAATGCGAAGTGGAGGTTGAGGTCAAGTATGCCGGCTATCTAGCTCAACAGGAACGAGAAATTGGACACCTGCGTCGATTGGAGAATGTCAGAATCCCTTCTCGACTTGATTATGCCAAGCTTACCAACCTTTCCATTGAAGGAAGAGAGTTGTTGAGCCACGTGCGCCCTCATTCCTTTGGCCAGGCGGCGCGCATTCCGGGTGTTTCGCAGGCTGATCTGTCGATGCTTGCCATCTATCTGCGTCGATAGTCAATACGCAGCTACCGGGGGAAGGTGTTCAGCATTTACTACACGGGAAGTTATGTCATGGAATATCTGCCCGGCAGTATATCCGCCCGATACAGGCAAAGTCTTTACTTCATCCAGGACAACAAGAGCGAGATACTTCGGTTTCTGGGCAGGAAGATAGCCGACGAATAGCGAGGTGTATTTCCCTGCAGCATAGCCTTGCCCAGGCGTAGCCTTCTGTGCAGTCCCTGTTTTCCCAGCTACCGCAAATCCACTAACTGCTGCCAGGGTTCCGGTTCCAGTTTCTACGGCCTGTTGCAGTAGTCCTGTCATTATTGTGCAGCTTTCCTCGGCCCCAATTCGATGAACAAGCACTGAGTCATCCTTTTCTGATTCACCAATTTGTTTGATGATTTGTGGTTCTAGTAGCAGTCCACCATTTGCTATTGCTGCTGTCGCGCGGGCAAGCTGGATTCCGGTCACGGCTACTGATTGCCCAATTGATGTAGCGGCCAGGGCAAGCTTAGACCACTCTTCTACATCTCGTAGGATTCCAACTTCTTCTCCGGGAAGAGCAATCCCAGTCTGTTGTCCGAAACCAAAGCTGATCAGCGAGTGATACAGTCGCTCTTCGCCCAAGCGCTGCGCAACTCTAATCATTCCTGTGTTGATCGAGTGCTCAATAATCTCGGCAAAGGTAACTGTTCCAAAGGACTCGTTACCTGAGTTGTGCATGATGTGATTGGAAACTCTGATCCCGTCATTTCCGTTGAAACTATCTCCTGGCCTCACCGCGCCGTAATCGAGCGCCGCAAGTCCGGTGAATGCCTTAAAGGCTGAGCCGGGTTCGAAAAGGAAATTGACTGCCACGTTCTTTCGCTCGTATGGAGTTGATTCAGCAAAGGAATTAAGGTTGTAGCGCTGCATCTGGGCCATTGCTAGTATGGTGCAAGTCTGTGGATCGAGCAGAACGACAAAGCCATCATTCGCCCTAAACTTCTCGACTCCGTATTTGATCTCCTCTTCACAGATGAATTGTAGGCGGGCATCAATTGTCAAATGTAGATCTTGTCCCGGGGATCCCTGTTCGACAACTGTAGTATGATAAGTGCGGTCATCAGCTCCCTGTACCACATACACATAAGTTGGGGTCCCAGTAAGGACTTTGTCAAACGCAAGCTCCACACCCTCCAATCCGTGCCCATCCGTACCCACAAAACCTATGATGTTTGAAGCAAGTGATTCCTGTGGATAGCACCGCTTCCAGGTATCGAGGAAGATCAGCCCGTATGCCTGTTCTTTCTCTGCTTGCTGCTGTATGGCTTCTGCCGTACTTGGGTCGATTTGACGTTTGACCCAAGTGAAGTAACTAGGCCGGTAGATCAGATCTCTCAACACCTCACCAGCAAGACCAAGCTCGCTCGCGAGGATGGCGATAATTGTCTCGGGTTTGGTCATGTTGAAACTATCTACGGCGATGGATACAGCTCTTACATCAAAAGCAAGCAACATTCCGCTTCTGTCATAGATCGCTCCTCGCTGTGGCATAAGCTCAATCATTTGTTCCTGCATTACCCGCGCGGATTTAAGAAAGCGATCATGCTCAACGACTTGAAGCTGGACGAGGCGACCAACAATGAGTAAGGCAAACGCAATCAACAAAAACGCGAGGATGCGAGCTCGCCATTGGTGGAAGGGCGTCTTAGTTCTCTGGGGCGGACTTATCAATATAGACATAGTGGATAATAACTGGCTCAATCATCCCGAGTTCGCTGCGGGCGAGTGAAGCAACACGCTCTAAACGGAAGGCCTTTCCTACTTCAAACTCGAGCCAACGGTTGACATCATGGGCAGCTATGAGTCTGTTCTGTGTGTACTCCCGTTGCGCGGTCAAGTCACGAATAGTTGCTTCTTGCCATAGATAAACAAGACAGAGCCCAGCAATGACTGTTGCCAAGAGAATTCCAATCCCCAGCAGTCCTTGCCAAGTCATCGGCTGTGTTGGAGGAGCTGAATGTCTCTTCCCAGATAGGTAGCTCAATCTCTTGATTCTTGGATACATCATCATCTCTGCTAATAAGTTAAGGGAACATGAGGTATCTTGTTCGGACATTTGTCGACTACTACACCGAAGTAGATTACCCATCTTACGCTGCTTGCCCGCCAAGGTGGCAAAATCGCAACGACTTTGCCACAGTTTATCGACGCTCGTCAAGAACAGCGAATATCATGGCTCAGGTGGATACCCTGCCTTTCCGCATAGCACGCAGTTTCGCAGCTCGCGCGCGCGGATTGTTTTTTATCTCCTCTTTTGTCGGTAGAATTGGCTTCCGTGTGAGAATCGTTCCTTCCACTTGTTTGTCACAAATACATTCCGGAAGGGTGGGGGGGCAGATACAATCAAGCGCTTTGTAGCGAAAGAACCGCTTCACAATTCGATCTTCCAGCGAATGAAAACTTATCACCGCTATGACACCATCAGGCGCAAGGCATTGGAATGCAATTTGTAGTCCATTTCGTAGATTCCGCAGTTCATCATTCACTGCGATTCGTAGCGCTTGAAAGGTACGTGTCGCGGGGTGTTTTTGCCTGACGTGGAATCGCTTTGGGATCGTTTGGTACACGAGTTCCGCGAGTTGAGTAGTTGTCTCAATCGCTCCCGACTTGCGGGTAGCGATAATGGCACGCACGATTTCCCGAGCAAAATTCTCTTCTCCATAGCGGAAAAGGATGTCAACAAGTTCCTTCTGTGTAAGGTTGTTCACAATATCAAAGGCTGTTAGAGGTTGCGAAGTATCCATTCTCATATCGAGAGGACCGTTAGCGCGAAAGCTGAACCCACGCTCGGGGTTATCGAGCTGAAGCGACGATACACCAAGATCAAGGAGAAGACCATCAACCTTCCCAATGCCAAGTATCCGCAGGTGCTTATCAAGGTCGGTGTAGTTTCCGTGAACAAGATGAAGCCGACCGGCAAGGCTGGCTAAACGTTTCTCTGCGTAGCTGAGCGCCTCTCTATCAAGGTCAATCCCAACAACGGTAATGTTGGGCTCTAGCGCGAACAGCGCTTGAGTGTGACCGCCCAAGCCAATTGTTCCATCCACGTATATTCCCCCTGCCTTTGGATCAACTAACTGAACAACCTCGCCGGCTAAAGCAGGTACATGACGTGGCTCACACATCTTTTCCTTCCAGGTCATAATATAGTCCGTCAAGCAACAGCTTGAATGTCTGCTTCCTGGTTTCATGTAACTGTCGGTAGGTCTTTTGCAGGCTATCCGGTGCTGGTGGATGGTCAAGGAGTAGAGAAGTTTCTTCCATGGAGGGAAAAGATCCACAAGGAATGCAAGGGCCATCGCGCGAATGAACCTCATGGACGAAGCGCTCAATCTTGGGATCTTCAGGAATAGCGAACATCGGTGTTCCCACCCTCAACGCAAACTCTAGTGGATGCAGACGTGATGACACGAGAATGCTAGCAGATGAAATGACCCTTTGTGCTTGATCTAGTCCCGCTGCCGGGAGAATCTGACATGAAAAGCCGCATTCGCTTGAGATCGCTCTCGCAAGGGCCAGGTCCTGTTTGGGGAAGAACAGAAGAAAAATACAAGACACGCCTCGCTGCGAGTGTAGTTCCTTCAGTAAGCGTATTGCTTGCTCAGTGAAACCTACTTGTTGCTTTCTCGGCAATCCCTTAAGGGAGAGAACAATCCGCGGCGGGCTCTGCGTTAGCCGGGAATGGTGGGGGCTTGGGGGGAGAAGGAAAAGAAGGTCGCTGCCTTGTGTTGCGTTAAGGCCTAGCGAATTAACATAGCTTAAGCTTTTTTGGTCACGACAGTCTATATGGTGAACTTGCTTAAGGGTCAAGCGAGTAACCAGTTGGGCTAATTTGCCACAAATCGGCCCAATCCCCTGGCCAATAAGGTAAACTGGCCGACGCGCGATACGGGCGAGAAGAATGAGAGAGAGATAATAGAACAAAGAACGGTTGCTGGTGCGATTCTGCAATAATCCTCCCCCGCCAAACAACAGGATCGATGAACGTCGAATCGCCCCAAGAATGCGAATGGGGTTATTGCGACTGATTTCATTTCTAGTCTGTGGATTTGCCGTAAGAACGATCGATT
This sequence comes from Candidatus Bipolaricaulota bacterium, assembly GCA_030603215.1. GTDB lineage: Bacteria > Bipolaricaulota > Bipolaricaulia > UBA7950 > UBA9294 > JAUVYF01. The sequence goes on along the minus strand of JAUVYF010000022.1, from coordinate 6,582 downwards.
CAGCCCTGTTGTACTGGTTGAGCGATTGTAGCAGCGCAAAGCGAATCGCTTCGTCGCCGAGGTTTCCGAATCCATAGTAGCCAGCAATTACGACTGTGATACTCTTTGCCATAGCAACCGCCCCAAACTGATAACCGCCAGCAGAGCTCCTCCTACCAGGACCCCCAAAACGAGCCCATTAGTCACTCGCAAGAGCGATACAAGGAGGGGAGTGTGCGCATGAGCAAAGGTATTCAAGATGGAGGCCTGTCCAATCAGGCCAACAAAGAGAGGGAATATTCTCCAGTCATTGAGCTTGCCATCCGCTCCAAACAGGATCAGGAAAGGATGGCCAATCAGGAACTCCTTGAAACGAGGTCTTGCTATGAGGAGTTTCTCTAGAATCCCCCGCACTTGTCCTTCCAGCCCAAGTGAGCCTCCGCCTGTGTTTCCACTCCGGAGAATGGCAAAGGCAAGTACTGCAAGACTGCAACTAGCAAGTGTCAAGCTGACTGAGCGGATAGGCGAGTAGAAAAGGCCCCGAAGTTTTTCCCAGCCGACATGACGATAGTAGGCAAACACTCCAAAAAGAGAAGGAAACAGAAGCGCGACCTTTACTCCGCGAAACTCGGCGAGCTTGAGCAGAAAAACAGGATGAGAAAGAACCGCAGCAAGCAGGAGACCCCCGCAAACTGAACCGGCAGAGAACAACAGGAACACAACTGCCCCTGTTTGCCAGCCTGATTTAAGGAAAGGGACAAGCAACAAAGACATGTATGCTGGAACAAGTATTGCGATTAGAAAGGCATCTGTCTGACGAAGGAGGATCTCCGGCATACTGGCGGCAATAGCAGCAACAGCACCGCAGAAAACAAAACACGCAAAGGGAAGGTGTTTGAAGATTTGAAGGGTGACAAGCAATAAGAGAGCACTAACTCCTAAATGAAACACGATCTCCGCGTACCAAAGAGTCTTGGGAAATGGAAGAGAAAAACTGCCTAGAGTGTACCCGTCCTCCTCAATGTGCCTAATAACAGCTTGGAAGTAATTCAGGTTCTCGTATACCGAAAGCCCAGGAACTGGAGAAAGCATGAGACAGCGAATTCCGCGCTCTTGTACAGCTCTTCCAAACCGCGCGACAAGGGTTTCGATTGACGACCGGGCCATATCTCCTGTTGGCACCTCATGACCTCGTACTAGGTGGTCGTGTCCGTTTCTCCACAATTCACGTTCCTGTGACACATCCGTGAACTCTCGCAAAATGATCGTAGTCTCGTCCGGAAAGAGCTTATGAAACGATTGTTCGTCGATTGGACTTTCTATCCACAAGAAAGAGAAGTTGTGAGCAAGCCTGGCAATAGGCCTATCGAGAATTAGCCCCACCTCAAGATTGTGTCCCAGTATCTCCTCGACAAGCGGAGATCCTCCATCCGTCAGACTTGATGAGTACACAGCAACCCTTGTTATCCCAATATTGGCAAGCTCGTCAAGGGAGAAGCTCGTTACATCTTGAGCCCTGACAATGACAATGAACCCTGTGTTTTCACGTTCCCAACCAATGCGGTTAGCATCGACCACAACTGCTAAGGCCAAGGAAACCGCCACTGTCGCTAACGCTGCTGTTCGTAAGATCCTGGTTATCATTACCCGAAACAGTACTATTTTTCGCGACAACAGACAATAGCACGATTAGCTATTCATGCGGGTGAGTTGTCGTAAGGTACTGCTTGAATGCCTCTGATCTAGAGCAATTCGTGTTCTGATGAGCGGCTCTTGCCCCCATGAAATCTGTGAGCAAGCGGCATGACGTAAAAAGAATTGGTCAGGGGGTGGTTCGTCACGATTACGTCCGCATGAAAGACTCTCTTGATATTCGCTTCAGTGAGCACTTCATCCGGCTTGCCGATTTCCAATAGTTGTCCCTTGTCTAGCATGGCCGCTCGATCCGCGTACTGTGCTACAAGGTTAAGATCGTGAAGGGCCATTACTACCGTCAAACCATCTATAGCCTGTGCGCGAATAATTTCCATAATCTGGGCTTGGTAGTTGATGTCAAGGTGGGTTGTCGGTTCATCCAACAGAAGTACCTTAGGTTCCTGGGCTAGAGCCATTGCTAGGAAGACGCGTTGGCGCTCCCCTCCTGATATCTCTGCTATGAGACGATTGGCCAATGAGTCCACACTACAGACCCTCATAGCCTCTTCAATTAGTTCCTTGTCTACTTTGTTCTCTCTGGCAAAGCGAGATTGATGAGGGATTCGGCCGATAGCTATCACTTCGCGGACGGTAAAATCGAAACTGACTTCTCGATCTTGCTCTACCATTGCCAGTTGGCGCGCGATCTCCCAAGTTGACAGGTCAGCTATCTGTCTCATGTTCAGGTAGAGCGCACCTTTGTCGGGAGTGAGGACTCCTGAAATGTTTTTAAGGAGAGTGGTCTTCCCTGATCCGTTAGGGCCCACAATTGCGAAGATTTCTCCTTTCTGAATACTCAGGTCGATCTTTTCTAGAACTGGGGTCTGACCATAAGAGAAGTGCAGTCCTTCTATTGTGATATTCATTACATTCTCACCTTTCTCGTCTTTAGCAAGTAGAGAAAGAAAGGGGCTCCCAGAAAGGCTGTGATGATCCCCACCGGGAGTTCAGCTGGCTGAACTACGGTTCGAGCCACCATGTCAGCCCACACAAGAAAGATCGCTCCCGCAATGGCTGTTGCTGGCAAGAGGAACCGGTGATCGGGACCCATAATCAGGCGCATGATATGCGGGATGATTAGGCCAACAAAACCGATAGTTCCGGCGAAACCGACAGCAGATGAAGTAACGAGGGTTGCCACACCCAGCATGAGACGCTTGCTTTTCTCCGGATTGATACCCAGATGGAATGCTCCTTCTTCTCCCATGGCAAGGGCATTTAAGTCTCGCGAGAAAGCTATGAGGAGCAGGCTGCCAACCGCGACTATCGGCGCAAGCACACAAAGATATGTCCAGTTGGCGCGGCCTAGACCGCCCATGGTCCAGAAGATCACATCCGTCATTCGGTCGGTGCCAGCACTCAAGAAGATGAGGAAACTTGTTATGGCTGAGAAGAGCGCCCCCACAGCCACTCCGGCGAGGATCAGTGTGTAGACGGAAGTTCTTCTATCTCGTTGCCGCGCTAATTGGTAGACAATTCCCACCGCAAGGGAACCGCCGATAAAGGCTCCCAGGGGAAGAAAGGCTACTCCATGCAAATTCAGGAGGATGACCAAGGCCGCGCCCGTAGAAGCGCCACTGGCGATCCCGACGACATACGGGCTGGCCAGCGGATTGCGAAACACCCCCTGCATCGTTCCACCTGAAATGCCGAGCGCGCAACCGACCAATAGTCCCAATAACACTCGTGGGAGCCTGATTTGGGAGATAATTAGATGTTGAATACGCTCGGATCCTCCCACCGCTGGTTTGTGCCCCAGCAGGTAGGAAAAAACCTCTTTGATGGGAATTGATACAGGGCCGACAACTACTCCGATCACAAGCGTGGCCGCAAGCAAGATCATCAATAGCATGAAGATCCATCGTATGGAATGCGTCTTTTGTGCATTCCACGAGAGCTGCCGCTGAAAGTTCTTCTGTGTTCTACCCATTATTTATGAGGATGAAGGAACTCACTCATTGTTCTCAGAGCCCGAGCAACCTTGGTAGAAAGGAGATGGCGTGCGTTGATGCCATAAACCTGTTTCTTTACTACTGCCGACACTCCTGCAAATAGCGGGTTCTCTAGTATATTCACAATCTGTGTTGGATCAGTGAATATAACATCGGGATCTCGGGAAAGGATTTCCTCGAAACTCACTTGAGGAAATCCCTCAATACTGGAGAAGACATTTACTCCGCCGGCACGAATAATCAATTCGTTCTCGATGGCGCCACTCCCCACAGCATAAGGGGGGATATCGGGCGCCATCGCGTAGAGGAAGGCTGCTCTTACGGGGGGTTCGGTCAGAACGGTGCTTTCAATTGTGACAATCTCCTCTGCGATTTGACCGATCAGTAACCTCGCTTTTTCCTCTACCCCTAGAGCAGTTCCAATTGTACTAATGGCGGTCAAGATATCCGGTACGGTAGAGATGGACCCATCAACGCGGCCAACACCGAGCACGGTGATTCCCAGCTTCTCCAATCTGGTGCGTTCTCCCGCCCAATCCGAGGCGCCAAGCACGAGGTCTGGTCCCATTGAAAGGATAATTTCCACATTGGGGGCGAAGCTCTCACCGACCTTAGGGAGATCTGCCACCTCTGGTGGATTATCAGGCGAGCTGGCCACCGCAACTAGCCGGTCAACTGTCCCAAGATCGACCATGATCTCAGTGTATAGGGGGATTCCGGCCACAACGATCCGATTTGGTTGCTGTTCGATCCTGATCTCAAGCCCTCTGTTGTCAATCACTGTAACCGGATACTGCTGTGCCGCGGCTACCAGCCCAAGCAGTAGTACTATTGATAGGAGGACCCGTGTTCCTGTCCACACCCTCTTTGTCATCGGTGTACCTCTCTGTTAGTGGGATATAACATCCCACATGGATAAGCTCTTAGTTTACCACGTCTGCTTACAGAAGGCAATGAAAGGTAAAACTATGGCGTCTCAGAGAGTATTTCAGTGATAACCCGCCATAGACCAAGCCCAGCGCTCTTGCTGTCCGGAGCGGAAACAAGTAGGAGTAGATCGCCTTCTCGTCTGAAGGGGAACGCGTCTTTAATCACTTGTTCGTCGCATGGGTTATCTACGCCGATTTGCTCTTTGCTGTGAGAGAAGCGTAAACCATCAGCGCAGCACCGGATCAGGATCATCGCGCTTGCGCCCCCCCTTACCGCGTGATCGCGATACCACCACGATGGGTGTTGTTGCTCTGCGTGTGATAGCAGAGCAGCCACGGTGATAGTATTCAGGGCAAGAGAATACAGAGAGAGTTGTTGCACGTCCGCAACATGATCAAGTATAGGAGCGAATCGGTCCTTGCCAGCACCGGTCAGAGCGCTACCTGACTTATCCAGCACAAGGAAGCCCTGATCGCGTAGCCTTTCCAGTTGAATACGTACGGTCATCTCGGAAAGGCCTGCCCGACGAGCAAGTCGCCTACGCCCTAGGCGTTCCCTGCTCAGCAGGAAGACGAGCTGAAGCGTAATCGCATCTATTTGTCGTTGCACCCTTACCTGGTTCGTGATCCTCCTTGTTGCATGGTCTGAATCTTGTATTGACCAGTATGCGGTCGATCCCGAGCACATGATACTCGATTCTTCTCATCGACTTTAGAGACAAGGTCTTATGAAGATTCTCTAGGCATCCTTATGTAAGGGTAGCTAGATTCATCTTGCCCAGACGATGCCGCATCTTATCCTCTAGGAACATAGGGTACATTTCGTGTTGTTGAAACCATGCGCGGAACTAGCTAGTATCAGTATGCAGCCCAATAGTGGTTAACAGGGGTTGCCATGACAGGAATACATAAGGGGTAATGAAATGGATAGGGACAAAATACAAAAAGTGGTAAGGGGCGCCTACGGCAAGATTGCTCAAGGTCAGGAATGCTGTGGATGTAGTTCTTGCGGACCAACTGCCACGGAATTTGCCAAATCCCTTGGCTATTCGGAAAAGGAACTTAAGGAGATCCCGAAGGAGGCCAACTTGTCTCTCAGTTGCGGAAATCCAATAGCCTTAGCCAGCCTCAGGGAAGGTGAAGTTGTACTTGATCTTGGTTCAGGCGCTGGATTTGATTGTTTTCTGGCCGCGGCCAGAGTGGGGCGAGAGGGTAGAGTCATCGGTGTGGATATGACACTCGAAATGGTTGAAAAAGCAAGAGACAATGCAAAAAAGAACAACATCAAGAATGTTGAATTCAGAGTCGGCGAGATTGAGAATTTGCCAGTAGCAGACAACTCAATTGATGTGGTTATTAGCAACTGTGTTATCAACCTATCGACTAATAAGTCAAGAGTCCTTCAAGATGTATATCGCGTCTTAAAGCCAAATGGAAGAATAGCCATTTCTGATATGGCCCTTCTTAAGAAGCTTCCAGAGAACATCCACGAAAGCATGGAAGCCTATGTAGGGTGTGTTGCCGGAGCGCTACTTGTTGACGAATATCAAAAGATTGCAGAGGCATCCGGATTGAAAGATGTGAAACTCACGATCAAGAAATCTGCTGCCTGCATCGATTCCAATACAACAGACCCAATAGGCAGGGCTACTCTGGATGGGTTAGGTGAGAACGAGTCTCTTGAAGAATATGTGGTTAGTGTTGATGTGGAAGGACACAAGTAATTGGATAAGGATAAAGGCATAACAATTCGCTCCAGCGCACTTGAAAGCCGCGCTGTCAAATTTGCTGAGCCCAGACGTTAGCAGGTATTGGAAATGAAAGAGTTACGCAGAAAAGATCGCGCCATTCCCCAAGAGGAAGCAATGGCTATATTGAACAAGGCAGAATATGGAGTATTGTCGACCGTTTCTGAAGATAGGATACCTTATGGAGTACCTCTGAACTTTTGTATCATTGATGGGTATATATATTTTCATTGTGCCGTTGAAGGACAGAAGATTGACAATATCACCCACAATAGCTCT
>JAUVYF010000036.1 GCA_030603215.1 Candidatus Bipolaricaulota bacterium | reverse complement strand
CCATTCACAATGCTTAGTCCCCTAACGATTGTCTCTACCTCAGGAAGCTCCGGCATCATCCCTCTCCTTATTAGAATCATTCTAAGCTTAGATTGCGTCTAACTCAAGAGTCTACATCAAAGCTGATTTGCCGTGAACCACTGATTAGCACTAAAGTACAGATCCAGCCTCAGCTTAGCAGTGATGTACACTGATGGATACGGGTATCAGGAAGAAAGGCAGTTGTCAGGAAGAGGCAGTTATCAGGAAGAGAGGCAGTTTTCAGTTATCAGTCGTTAGACCGTGCGTAGCGTCGGAACCTGTGTCCGACGTTAAAGATAACGGAGCAAGAATACGTAGACCGTTCGTAGCCTTGGGGTTTATCACCGACGTCCAAGACAATGTCGCAGGCAAGCCACGATGCTAGACAAGAATACGTAAACCGTTTGTTAGACGCAACCATTCAACCAATCAACTATTTAACTCGCCTTTGCCTTTCACCCGTTACTCATCACCGCTCACTGTTCTTCCACTCACCACTCACCGTCTTTCGACATTGGACTGGTTCTATCTCACCCATCACTCATCACGCGTCACTCATCACCGTTCTTCAACTCAACGAACTCTCTTCATCAGTGTGCGGTTTCCCCTAGAGGTCAACCATAGGTGAGTATGGTGTGCCTGCGAGTTCTAGTAACGATCGTCTGCCAAGTGTCGAGTGGGAGTAAACTTGTCAGCGTACGATGCGCAGGTTTCCTCCATCAAGGATACACTCGACTTCGTCACGCGTGGCCCAGGACAAATCGCCGGGATTCGTCTGCTTGAGTGCGGAGATGGCGACACCATAGCGCACTCCGGAGAGTGGCCCGTCCTCTAGGTATCCGAACAGGAACCCACCGGAGAAGGAGTCACCCGCCCCTACACGGTCAACTATCTCAATATCGAATGTCGGTGCCCGATAGATTTCTTCTTTCGCGTAGGCAATCCCTGTCCACTTGTTACGCCACACTGATGGGGTCTCACGTAGCGTAATCGCCACCACTTCTAGCTGAAAACGCTTCGCTAGTGTTTGTGCCACTTCTTCATAGCTTGGTGCCGTGATTCCAAAGACCCGCTCGGTATCCTCCTCGGTGGTGATGAGGATGTCAGCTTGCTCTACGAGTCTGGTCATCACCGCACGAGCCTCCTGCTGGGACCATAGGCGGGCACGATAGTTGAGATCGATGGATACCTTGAGGCCAACCTTTTTCGCTATCTTGACGGCCTCTGTTGTTACTTCTGCTGCGTTCGGCGAAAGGGCAGGGGTGATCCCCGATGTGTGGAAGATCTTCCCTCCTTGGAGGATGTTGTTCCAGTCGATTTCCCCAGGGTGGATACGGGCGATAGCGGAGTCTCTGCGATCGTAGAGGACGGAGTTAGCCCGCGGGGAAGCCCCGAATTCGACGAAGTAAAGTCCCATACGATTCTCATCAGTCCACAAAATGTGGGTGGTATCCACTCCGTGTTCACGCGCCTTATTCTCAACCATTTGACCCAAAGGGTTGGTGGTGAGTCGGGTGACGTAACTTGTCTCTAACCCCAGCCTCTGCGCCGCGACAGCCGTATTGAGTTCCGAGCCGCCTACGTTCACATCGAATGTGGTTGCCTGCTCTACTCTACGGTGGCCTGGTGGCGAAAGGCGAATCATCGTTTCACCAAAAGTGACGAGGTCACAGCTCATCTGGTTATCTCCTCTCTAGCTTTGCTAACGGCATCTACGAGTTGCCGGGCACGTTCGGTGAGCACTTCATAACGCTCATTAGCGACCGCTTGCTTGTCCACTAACCAGCCACCGGCACAGACCATCGCTGCTCCGGCGCGGATAAACTCCCCTGCTGTTTGTGCTGTAACACCGCCTGTAGGCACGAGCGGAATCTCGGGCAGTGGACCATGCACTGCCCTGAGATATCCAGGACCAAGAACATTAGCTGGGAAAACCTTCACCATGTCCGCTCCTGCTTCCCAAGCGGTCAAGATCTCGGTCGGGGTCATCGCACCAACGATAACAACCTTACCATAGCGATGAGCCATTTCGATCACGTCTAATTCCACGGTAGGAGTGACAAGGAACTGCGCCCCAGCGAGGATCGCTTGACGAGCAGTCGCCGCATCGAGAACAGTTCCTACTCCCATTAGGACATCGTTCAACTTCCCAGAGGTCTCCTCGATTGCCCGCAGTGCCCCTGGTGTAGTCATCGTGATCTCAACACAGTGAACCCCGCCGCGTTGGAGGGCCTGAACAAGGCAGGGAAAGTCTTTGACTGTTTGAACGCGTATGATTCCCAAAACCCTTTTTTCTAGGAGTTGGTTTGAAACAACTATTTTATAGCCCATCTTAACTCCTTATGATATGCTAAGAGATTCTTCGCTGAGCAAGTTAATTGTAATCCGTATTTTCTTTACTATTACTACATTTAGAATACGCAGCTGATAGTTGCGGCAAAGTGAATGCCAGATCCAGAGCATCTAACGTCGCCTTCTTTGGCATTCCTTGGTTATCCCAGCCGTGAAGCCTGTAATACTCAGATAACATTCTCTTCAATCGTTCTGGGGTAATAGGCTCTCCTCCTCCCGGAAGGTCGGGTTGGGATTCATGCATGATCCGCCATGGAAGCTTGTCCTCTTTCTCTGGGCACAGACCGTCGCGCAAATTAAAGCAACGTTCAAGAGTTAGGATGCGCTTTCCGGTCTGCATCAAAGATGACCCAGTAAGTGTTATCCCAGTCGCGGTTTTCAATAGCTCAGCAATCAGTTCCTCCTGCAAACTGTACGCGGCCGTTGTTGTGAAGGCACAGAGCCCCAATGCATCGCTCACTGCGTAGATATCTTCATGCCAACGTACAATTTCAGCTCGTTTGTCTTCTGTATTTGGAATGGCGTATTTTTCATCGCCGGTGAGCCGTTTTATAAGGGCAATACCTTCTTTAGTTCCACCAAATTCTGCCAGACATTCAGAGTGTAGGTGGTCTGGACCGCGTGGGTTCACCGCGAAAGCGAGCGCGTATGCATAGGCGCCCCGTATCTCTACGCGGCTCTGTTCTAGGCCACGGGCATGCACCGCCCACTTCTCCGAATCCCTACCTATCTGCTCCGCAGCGCGAGCGACGCCATCGGCGAGGAGATCGCCGAACCCCTCTCGGTAGCCGATCTTCTTCACCATCTCGATAACCGCGTCCCCGTTCCCAAAGCTCAGGTCTAACCCATCTACGTCTTCGCGAGTCAATGCACCCCGTTGGATCGATTCCATCGCCCATTGGATCACGCCCCCGGTTGAGATGGTGTCTAAACCGAGATCATTGCACAACGCATTGGCAACGAACACCGGCTCGGGGTCGAGTATCCCGCACCCACTTCCGAACGAGGCCACCGTCTCGTACTCCGGTCCTCCGGAGTACGTACCCGCGTACTTACCGGCATCGATGCGGGTGAACCGATGACAGGAATAGATGCAGCCACCACATCCGACGATACTTTTTAAGTATCCGAGTTCAGGCCACGCTCGGCCCGATATTCTCCTCATCTCCCCAGTAATATGACTTTTCTGGAAGTTATACGATGGAAGAATACGGAGTTCATTGAGCAGATCCACATCTCTCGCCGTGCCGAATTTGTGTAGGTCCTGAGCGATCGAATCACTGTAAAGGAGATCCCTAGCTTTCTTAACGGCCCGGGTAAACCCGTCTGGGTCGGCAATTTCCAATTTCCCAAACCTGGGATCAATTACCAGGGCCTTTAGATTCTTTGAACCCATCACAGCACCAATTCCCCCCCGCGCTGCTGCGTTGTAATAACTGGTCATTACGGCTGCGAATTGCACGAGACGTTCGCCGGCTGGGCCGATGCATACGACCTCTGCGTCCGCTCCGTGTCTTTTCTTCAGTAAATTGGTAGTTGTGCGGACTCCCTGGCCCCAAAGATCATCGGCTGGGTTCAGTTGCCATTGATCGGGGGTTATCGCGAGGTATACGGGCCGCTTCGCTTTTCCTGTGAATACGATTCCGTCGACTCCCGCCAGTTTGAGCGCGATTCCAAGTTGTCCACCTATATTGCTTTTCAAGTAATGTCCGGTAGCAGGGCTTTTTGCAAGTAGAGTAGTACGGCCTGAGCAAGGGGCACTTGTACCGGATAACACACCGGGAGCGATAATGAACGCGTTATCTTCCCCGAGCGGATCTGTATCGGCGGAAACGAGATTCCAGAGTAGCTTCGCTCCGATTCCTCTCCCGCCCAGGAATTGTTCCAGCGTTTTAGGAGGGATATATTCACGATGTATCGTCTCTGACGATAGATCCACGATCAGCCAGCGCCCTGGATAACTCGTTTGCATCATGCCTCCTTTGATGCGTACTGAACGTAGCGGATGGCTTGTGGAAGCTGACACGCCTCCACGCAAGCCGGGGCACCACCGCAAAGATCGCATATTAGGGGAATATTGCGGATTGGATCGAATTGTACGCCGCCGTATGGACATGCAGTCACACACTGCCGACAACCCATACATGCATCGCGATCCAAATTAATCGCTCCTGTGTCCGCGTTGCGCGAGAGTGCACCGACCGGGCACGCTGTAATGCACGAGGCATCCGAACATTGCACGCAAACTTTCGGGGTGAACTCCGCTATCTCTTCATGTCTAATTATACGGATACGTGAGAGCGGCAATGAAAATGCTCCTTCTTTCGCCAATGAACATGCGAGCATGCAACTCCCGCATCCTGTACATTGGTCAGTGTCAACTACGAGATGGTCCAACATAGTTATTATCTACTTCCTTACCGGGCTATATAATGTCCTTTGTCCGTTTAATAAAAGAACCTTTCACAAGAGTCTGATTTGAACCTTTGTAGCAGAATGCCATCGTTTTCGCCTCGGCCTCCATGAAATCCAGTTTCCTTTTTCAAACTAAATTGGTCTGTCCTGTAGCCAGATCTAAACTGCTAATCCTCCAGCTACCCGCAAGTCTTTTCACGTTGTAGTCACCCAATCCTTAGGTATAGACTCCATATTCTTGCAGTGCTTCCCACATGGCGATGATGTTCTCCACCGGGACGTCCGGTTGAATGTTGTGTACTGTAGAGAAGACGTAGCCCCCTCCCGGTGCGAGGACATCGAGATTGCGCTTCACTTCGTCCTTAATTTGTTCGGGCGATCCCTTGCACAATGTATTTTGGGTATCGACGCCTCCTCCCCAGAACGTCAAGGTATCCCCAAAATCTCTCTTTAGCTGACGAATGTCCATCCCCGCCGCACTCAGTTGAATCGGATTAAGAATATCGATACCAGCATCGATAAAATCTGGAATCAGTTCGAAAATCGCGCCGCAGCTGTGGAAAAAGATACGCACGTTTGGAGCTTTCCTCTTTATCAGCGAGAAGATTTTCTTATGCCGCGGTTTGATATATTGTCGATACCACTTAGGAGAGATCATCAGGCGATCTTGCATCCCCAGGTCGTCAGCTTCCACAACAACATCCACGAGATCCGCCGTAGCGTCCAACGCTGCCTCCCAGTATCGGAGGTGAATATCAGTGATAATATCTAGAAGACGCTCAGCGATGGCGGTATTGGTGCCAAGGCTTACCATCATGTCATTGAACCCCCTCAGCCACGTGGCCCGCTCTAAGATCCCCGCATCGCAGGCAGCAAGTACCACTACGCGATCCGTCCCTCTGGCGACCTCCTCTGCAGCGGCACGCATAGCTTCGATCATCGCAGGCTGAGAGAGATCGGGCCAATCGAAGGCATCGATGTCCTCCGCAGTGATCTTGCCTGACAAGGGATTGCCTCTGAAGTCGTAGTAGAGACCACCTACAACTGGCTTCAGGTACTTCACCCCATAGGCGTCGCGTATAGTCTCATACTCACCCTCTCTGGACATCTCTTTGTAATAGAAGTCTTTAGCTGCGGTTAACAGCACCGGTACCGTATCGATCTTCAATGCACGTGCTACATCATCGTCCACCACTGCTAGGTTCATGATATACTCGGCGCTGGTGATCGTCCTGTTCTTGTTCATGCCTAGGTACGCAAGCAGTTTACGATACGGATCGACGTGAATTCCAGAGTCGACCGTTCCCCCTAAGTCGAACGGGACATGATCTGGTTCCTTGTGTGCAAGAGTAGAAAGGATTCGCTCTCGTCCACTCATTGTTCTCATTTTTGTTATCGCCTCCTCTTGGCATGGTGCTACAAAAGACGGATCTGAATCCTGCGCCCCAGCAGAACGGACAGCAGCACGGCGAGAATAACCACCACACCTTTCGTTATAAATTGCATCTGATATGGCACATTAAGCATTGTGAGACCATTGTTAAGCATTGTTATAATAAATGCACCGACAAACACCCCGCTCCCCGTCGGCTCTCCTTCGCCGAACATTGTTGTGCTGAGAAAGCATGCTGAAATTGCGTCTAGAAGGAAGTTTTCACCTGCTTGTGGTTGCCCAGATCCCAGGCGTGAAGTTAGTACAATCGATGTAACTCCTACAGATAATCCTGAGATAAGGAAGGTATAGAAGCGATTACGTCGGACGTTTATCCCAGCATAGAGCGCCGCCATCGGATTGCCCCCGATTGCATAGATATGTCGTCCGAATTTGGTGCGATGAAGCACTAAAACGGCAATGACAAGGATAACAAGCATAATGATGGCCGGCATGGGAATAGGCCCTGCATATCCTTGCCCCATGGCAAGGAAGATGGAGGAAGGATTATGGAGAAAGATGGGATGCCCTCCGCTATACAGCATTTTAGCCCCAAATGTAATTGAGCCTACAGCAAAAGTCGCGATAAAATCTGGGAGATGAAGATAAGCAACCAATAACCCATTAATGAATCCTACCCCCAACCCTACTCCCAATGCTGCACCTATGGCTACTATCAAATTAGAGGTGGTATTCAGTGTTGACGCCAGGATAACATTGGCCAATCCCATGGCATAACCGATTGACATGTCAAATCCCCCTGCAGCCATAACAAACGAGAATCCTAATGAAACAATAGCCAGCATACTCATTTGCTTCAATATCAATAGAAAATTCTCTATAGTGAAGAAATAAGGGGAGCTTAATGCAAAAACCGCGAAAATCAATACTGCACCAACGACAGTCCCATAATGCCGGATGAAGCGTTTTATTCTATTTGTGGTAGTGGATATGGCCATTTATCCTCCGAATATAAGGCAAGGGGATCTTAAAGGATCCCCTTGCCATCCTTGATCGTAGCGAGCCTAGGGAAGGGTTGCGTCCTTGCCGTAGTCGGCGAAATTCTCCGGATACGGCCATTCGTTTTGTGAGGGAAGCGCTTCCTTGGTCACGAGGATGACCGGAATGAAGATATGGGCTCGGGGAAGCGTCTCACCATTTAGCAACTGGAAGACTGACTTCACAACGGTCTCTGCCATGAGCCATGGTTGTTGGGCCACTGTCGCTACGAACGGGCTGTCCGGCTTTGCCATCTCCTCATAGGCCTGTGGGTCCCCGTCAATTCCTACGATGATGAACTGATCCTGCCGACCAGCATCGCGGATTGCCGAAGCTGCTGCCACTCCTCCCCCATCGAATGTAGCGTAGACTGCGTTGATCGATCCGGGTTCGGGATTCGCGGTAAGTATGGACTCCATCTTCGACTTGATATCGGGGAAGAAGTCCGGCCAAGCATAAACGATATCCGCAACGATCTGCACATCCTCATATTCAGTCATGACTGCCCGCAGTTCTTGCTCCCGAATGCGGATCATCTGCCCGAGGGGGTTGCGGATCAACACAACCCTGGCTTCCCCTTTTAGGCGGTCGACCAACTCCGTGGCAGCCATTGCTCCCATTACCCACTCATTCGACTCTACCACCACATCCACAAACGGCGCGGTGCCAGCCCCCATCGACGCGATGATGATTCCACGTCGTTTGGCTTCCTCAAGTGCAGGACCGGCCATTTTGATGTCGCCCTCCTGAATGATGATCGCATCCACCCCCTGAACTATGAAGTTCTCAATCGCCGCAATTCGGTCTGGGACGTTGTCGGTAACAGTCGAGATGGCAGTGCCGCCAAGTGCCTCAACCACATTGATCAGTGCCGTGCGCCCGATCCTGGCGAAGAAGTTCGCCTGGCCGAAGTTGTTAATCCCTATCTTGAAGTTATCCTGAGCAAGCGCCCCAATCGAGAGGCCCATAACAAGAGCCCCAACAAACATTACAAACAGAGTCTTACGCATGTTTCCTCCTTTGAGAATTTCCTTGTGCCTCACAAACTCGTTTTGCGCTGTTCCTAGTGATCACCCCCTTTGGTGAGCGGCACTTGCATGCTCGCCCACGATGTGTCGACTTTCGCCTTATCTCCCAGCGTTTCTCTCCCGATCTTCAGTAGTACCCCCGTCTTTGCGACACGCCGTCCAACCAGACGCGCTGCTTCCATGCCGTGGGTGTCGCGTAGAATCTCATCTCGTCCGTTGCGCATCCCGGTCCACCCGGCTCCGCCGATGTAGAACCCACCCACCGTGACAAACCCCATGATCAAGAACCACTGTAGGATGGAGGTCAAGGTAAACTCCACCCCACCATTGCGGTCGAACCCTACAGCCACGGCGCCGGCAGCCGTTGTCGACCAATCGGGTGCTGCCATCGGGAATTGCGGATCCCACAATCCCTTAAGCAGCGACGTGCAACGTTCCATGTAAGCCCGCCCCAGGGAATTCTGGTTGAAGAAGTACACAGGTGAACCAAAGATAATCCCATCAGGCACTGGGTCAAACAACGGGCGGGCTAGGGCGTGCCAGTCGTCCTTAATAATGCACGGCGATCTCTGTTGGGCGCACTGATCGCACCCTAGACAGGGCGAAACCTTATGCCCAGCCAGTTGAACCAACTCTACCTTGGTCAAGTAACCTAGAGAGCTAGCCATGCCCTCAGCCGCTTCGAGCGACGCTTCCAGAAGAATCCGGGTGTTAGCCTTCTTTCTCGGACTGGTACAAATTCCTACGAGTTTTAGCTTTTCTACCATGTGAGCCCCCAGTCACGGCTCAGGACTTCTACCGGTTGATACGAGACGTTAGGACGACCGAAGCGTGCAGGTCCCAACGCGTTCTTTCCTTGGCTGGTATTTACAGCTGCACGCAACCGTGGGTGGCAGGGGGCCAGGATCGTCCACACCAACTGGCCGGTTTCAAGCTCGGAACTCATGATCCCTTTACCGTCCTCATCGACCATGAGGATCAGGTCAGGGAACACACAGCCCACCCGTCCGTTCTTCGCTGCCATCATGAACTCGTTTTTCATCACAATCTCCAGCGAGTCTCCAGAGAACGTATCCCTTCCCATGAAAGAGACTGTCTGCACAAGAAAACCCATCACCTCTTCTTCGCGTATTGAGTCAACCGTACCGTGAAACGCGATCCGCCCTCTAACGCGATCGGCAACGATTTTGCAGACAGCTTCGGGATCAGAGAGGGAGGCAACCTGTTGTCCCAGGTCGAAGGCGAAGGAAATTGTCTCAGGAATGACTACCTCGCGAGCCACTCGGCCTGCCATGGGGTAGTGGGTGTTGGCGCCAAGTCCACCAGCCTGGGTGATAACGAATCGTCCGATCTCATCAGGTACGAATGAGGAACTTGCTTCCTTGACGATGATCACATTGCCCTTCCAATCGGCCAGTGGCATTGGAACGAGCGATACACCGTGCCCTAGGAAACTGGTCATCTGAGTCTCTGGGGCAGCTCGACCAACACCGTCTCCATCGATCACTGGGATTCCAAGGCGGGCGCCAAGGGACAGAATTACGGGAGTATTAAGTCCTCCCAGTTCGAACGGAACCAGGTAGTCGACCCTTCGCCCTAGGTGATCCTCCATTGCTCGTAGTGCCACAATCGACTCGAAGCGTTTCTCCCATTGAGCAACGATCTCTTCGGGCGAGAAACGATCGAGAACCTTCACTGACCCCATGATTCCACCGCTGATGACAAGTGCATCATCGGGAACCTGTTCCAGGTGGGCCAGGCTATAATTACGCCCAAGCGCTATATCGTTTCTGATGATTGCGCGGCCAAATGCTGCTGATCCACCCCCACCGGTTCCCATGATTGCCAAACCACGCAGGAACGCCTCAGTATTACTTGCGTCTAACTGCCAAGCCGCTCGGCTAGCCAGCACAGCCCACCACCTCCGTTCCAATCATCAACTTTACGACCAAGTCTTGGTCAGAGTCACGGGTCATAAGGTCCCCCACCTTTTGTCCTCTGCGTAATACGACGATTCGATCCGTTACCAGTAGAATCTCGGGGAGGACATGGCTGATGAATACAACGGCAACCCCGTGTTCCCGTAGACGGCGCATCACATCGAGAACCTTGCCGACTTCCTTGATAGCGAGAGCCGCGGTCGGTTCATCCAAGATTACAACCTTTGGGTTGGCTGAGAGCGCTCGAGCGACGGCTACGGTTTGCTGTTGTCCCCCTGACATATTCATCACCGGAGCTCGAAACGATTGCATCTCTATTCCCAAGCTTTCCACTGATTCCCGTGCCAGCTGATCCATGTAGCGCAGACGCAGGAGACCGAACCGGGTCTTCTCCCGTCCTAAGAAAAGGTTGGCCGCCACTTGAAACCCAGGAACCAAACCACGGTCCTGATGGACTGTTTCGATGCCCAACTCCTTGGCATGCCGTGGCCCTTCGAAGCGGACCTTCTTTCCGTTGATATAGATCGAGCCCTCGTTAGGTGAATAAACACCTGATAGGACCTTGATTAATGTGGATTTTCCCGCTCCGTTATCCCCAACTAAACCCACAATTTCACTAGCATTCAGATGGAAATCCACTTCACTGAGGGCCTGAATTCCTCCGAAATGCTTGGTGATTCTCTCCATGTGGATAAGTGGAGTAGCCTGCTCCGTCAATAGTATCCTCCCTTCATTTTCTATCCCACATGCTTCAATGCTTCCTTGGGTTCACAAAGAGTCATTTGTTTATCTTGGCCTCACTATCGTAGTCCAACTCACAGGTTCTGTGTTTGGGAAATGCAGTAAAGGGAGACACTAACTTATAGGTTATCCCCTTTAGCAGTTCTAACCCTTTTGTTAATAAGCTCTTCTATAGCATGTGAAAGGCAAATGATATGATCTTGCGTCGCCTGCGGTCCCATATTACCAATACGGAACGCCTTCCCCTCGAATACCCCCATTCCATAAGCTATCTTGATTCTATGTTCTTCCTCTAGGTGTAGAACAACTTCTTCTGCTGACAGATCAGGCCTTCCGTTGAATGCGATAACTGTAGGAGAGGCGATGGCAGAGGGAAAAACAGGTAAAAACCCTAACTCTGACAGCTTTGAGCGGAGCAACTTAGACATCTCTTTATGACGGTTGAAGCGTTTTGTGAGCCCTTCATTAAGAATCAGTCCTATACCACGACGAAGGGCTCGCACCGCGGGAACCGCCATGGTCACAGGATATGGGTGCCAATCCGCCCAATCCTTGCTGAACTGCTTCCACACGTGTAGGTTGAGGTACCAACCCGGTGTTTTTTTTGGCTCAATAGTCTTCCAGGCATGCTTGCTCACGGCAACCAGCCCGAGCCCAGGTGGACCTTCGAGGCACTTCTGAGAGGCACTCACACAGATTCCGATTCCCCATTCATCCATTTTCAGGTTGATGCCTCCTAATGAGGAGACAGCGTCGAGAATTAACAAAACTTCCCTCTCTTGGCAAACAGCG
The DNA here is from genome assembly GCA_030603215.1 of Candidatus Bipolaricaulota bacterium. GTDB lineage: Bacteria > Bipolaricaulota > Bipolaricaulia > UBA7950 > UBA9294 > JAUVYF01. The sequence goes on along the minus strand of JAUVYF010000036.1, from coordinate 2,840 downwards.
GCGAGGTCTTGGATAGGATTTAGAAGTCCACTGGAAGACTCGCAATGACATGCTGCCACGGCGGTTATCTCACGATCTTTGTCTAAGGTGTCTGCTAGTTGGCTGGGCATAAAAGGCTGGGTAACTGGAGTTTGAAGAACTGTGGTATTCTTCTTGTAGCTCTTGCCAATGCTTGCCATCCGTTCGCCGAAAAAGCCATTGGAAAGAACGAGCAATTTGTCCGTTTCTCCCAGTACGCTACCAATCGCTGCATCCAAACCAGCGCTCCCACTTCCGGGAATGATGTAGACATCTCCCGTTGTCTGGAAGATCTGCTTCAAGAGCTCCAGGGTTTCGTTGTAAAAAGAGATCCATTCCCTACCGTAGTGTGGCACGATCTGGCGTCCCATTTCACAAAGCACCTCTGGAGCCAATTGAATCGGGCCAGGGATCATTAGTTGGTACTCATCCATTGAATATCTCCTCTCCGCTCTCTATACGAAATCTGACAACCTGCCTTTTCCTGGATATGTATTGCCTAGCATGACCCGCGTCTCTGCGAGACGCGTGGCTGCCCCTATAGGATTGATCACCTGAGTTTTAGCATCCAGTAGACGCAGTTCCTGACATAGAGGTTTCGCCATTTCCGCAAGTTCGGTGCACCCCATAACAAAAGTAGAAGTCCTTCCCAACAGTTTTTTGGCTGCTGTCAGCAAGCGACTCATTGTCTCCTCTAGATTTTTGGGGATCGCTTCCACTGGAATATCAATCGAGGTTACAAATTGCAGTCGGGAGGCGACGCCATAGCAGTGAGCATTGGCTTCAATAAGAGATGTTATTTTGCTTTCACTCGTGATAATGGCGAAACTCTTCGATACCGCAAAGGCAAAGATCATACTAGCCATGCCTACACCTACAGTTGGGATCTCCAGTTGTGAAGAACACGCTCCCAACGCCGGGTCAGTAAAACAGTCGATAATACATGCATCAGCGCCGTTCTCCTCGGCCTTAAGCGCGTTCCTTAATACTAGTCGTGGAGCTTGGGAGTAGTTCATGCTCCCCTCGATCAAACCGGTTAGATCTCTGCCATGCAATGCTGTAGAGGGCGAGGCGTATTTCGCGTACCTATCCACCGCCACTTTCTGCCAAGTCTCTGGAAGAGCTACCGGAATAAGGATCTCAATTTTCATTCCTGCTCTCCACTATTCGGTAGTCCAAGTGGTCATAGATCAATGGATTCTTCCCTAGCTCATTCACTCTAGAGTTGATTACCTCGCCCACTAGAATCATGTGATCGCCGAACTGCTTGTGAAAGATCACCTTACACTCTAGATAGGCCAAGCAATCCTCCAACATTGGAATCCCAGAGAGACCGGGGTGAGTAAGGTGGGCTGCAAGCTTGTCCATGTCTCTACCGGAATTTCTTCCGAAGTGACGAGCTATCTCCTGTTGTCCTTCTGCCAGTAGCTGCACAATAAAGTGGTCGCAATCTTGAGCAAGTTCGTGCGAGTAATTCTGGTCCCAAATAGCCACTTGTATCATTACCGGTTCTTCTGATACACGGACTACCCAACCTGCTGCGTATGCGTTGATTCTATTACCCGATCGCAGTGTTACTACGAAGACTCCAGTAGGGATAAGCCATTCAGGGTGCTGTCCGTCAGATGTGTCAACAACTCTTAGACTCACCTTACACCTCTTCTCTTGGAGGCGCACATCAAACAACCACGAGCACCTAGTTGGTTACGTTTGTATCCGGATTCCTTCATCTCTTTACACCCCCCAGCGCTCGCGATATCTCCGTTGCGGTTTTCGCAATTGCAGAGATCATCTTCTTGGACTGTTCTGGGTAATCGAACTCACGCTTGAGTCCTGTTAGACTGATCGCCCCAACAACGTCCCCTCCGTACCCGCTCACTGGGACTGCGAAACACTTAATTCCTTCTTCATGCTCCCCGTTGTCGATCGCATAACCGCGTTCAGCGGTCACCTTGATCTCCTCTAGCAACTGCATCGGATCGGTGATCGTGATCGGAGTCCGTTTTGTGAGGGTAACTTCTCCAAGCAGCGAGACAACCTGATCCGTGGGGAGAGCACTCAAGAGCGCCTTGCCTACACCTGTGCAGTAAGCAGGGGCACGGCTGCCAATCCGGGAAATGATCGGAAGGCTTCGTTGGCTCTCGATCTTGTCGATATACACCACGTGCTGACCATCTAAGACGCAGAGGTGAACGGTTTTGTGGGTTTCAGCGCTCAGTTTGACAAGAAACGGGTGTGCGGTCTCGCGTAGCGGCATCCGGCGGAGCATCTGGCTTCCAAGCTCTAAGATCCTGTTTCCCAAGTGATATATGCCATCACCGTTGGTCTTTATGTAGCCTGCTTGAAGAAGGGTATTCAAGTAACGGTACACACTCGTCTTGTGGATGCCAATACCGTTCGCTAGCTCAATAGCACTCATCCCTTCCATGCTTTGGGCTAACTCTTCGAGAAGGTTGAGTCCCTTTTCCAGGATCTTCGCGTCTGCCATAGCGAAAAACGCAACTCCTTATAGCGTTTATTGAAATCAATATAGCACAACAAACAACCCTTTGTCAAGAGGACGCATTGCCTCATCAAGGAAATATAGATGTATGCTCGGGCGGGGCAAGAGGATCATACAGTGCTATAGTCAGCTCCACCGCTTGCGCCATGCAACGGATCGTTGGTGTGCAGCCTGAACATAGAACAGATGCCTGCCACATCTCGTTCAGGTACGTTAGAACTCGTCCCAGCCGAAGTGTTTAAGATCGATCTGTCCTTGCTCGTTGAAATGGATTCCCTCTTGTTCAAGGAGAACGACCTGCGCTCTCCCTACGCTCGAC
>JAUVYF010000023.1 GCA_030603215.1 Candidatus Bipolaricaulota bacterium | reverse complement strand
TCCCTTTAATTCCCTCCCTCGATCAGGGGAGGGAAGATGGTAAGAAATCCCTCTCCCTCGATGAAGGGAGAGGCTGGAGCCTGCCCCGGACCCCGATCCGGCGTGAGGGTGAGATGAAGCTAGTTATCAGGAAAGGAAGCTATCAGTCGTCAGATCGTTTGTAGCGTTGGAAAATAGGGACTGGCATCTTTTCTCTCGGGTTACTTGAAAAGCAGCCAGTCCCTGACGAGTAACGTGATCATCGACGATAATAACGTCGTAGGGGCAGGCCTTGTGCCTGCCCATGATGTCGTGTTGTCCAATGATGGATCGATTGTGCGGGCGTCGGACCACGATGTCGTACCGGTCAATACGAGGGCAACCACAAGGGTTGCCCCTACATTGGGTCATGTGATCGGCACATACAAATCCCTTGTTACCACTCAACCAATCAACTATTCAACTGCTCTTTCTCTTCCTGGCCTTTCACCCATCACCCATTACCGTCTTTCGACTTTGGACTTTGGACGTTGGACGTTGGACTGGTTCTATCTTACCCATCACCCATTACCCATCACTGTTCTTCCACCCACCACCTACCACCCACCGTCTTTCGTCTCTGTCTTCCACTTCTCCTTTCACCGAAAAAGAGATATACTTTCTGTTGGTAGTTGTAGCCTGAAATCAATTAGCAACGAAGGAGGAGAACATGAAACGAGGATTATTGGCAATCATGCTTGTCATACTGCTTAGTAGCGGTATTGGGGTCATTGCTTTTTCTAACAGCTATGCCCTGTACTATGCTTGTACGCAGGAACAAGACACCGCACTAGTGATAATGAACTCGGGTGGCTCAGATACCTTCTACACAATCAAGGTGTACGACGCTTACGGCACGCTCCTGGAGGCAGTCTCCGATGATATAGTTGCCTTTGAGTCAAACTATCAGCGCCTGAGCGATCTTGTCACTATCGGAAGCTCAACATGGGGGCTTGTCCTCATTGAAACACCCGGACTTCTTACAATTGGAGTAGAAACATTCATCAATGATCAGTGGCACTCTTCGGATAACATTCTTGACCCGGTCCCTGATGATCCGGAATATACCTACTACTGGTATGGACTAAATTACTCCAATACAGCCGATCAAACTACAGGTATTGCCATTTTAAACCCCAGCAATTCCCCCGCGGCAGCAACAGTCTTCATCTACGATTGCTTTGGTTCTCCCCAGGAGCAGATCGATGTTGTTCTTGACCCGCATGAAACAGATTACTATGGCTCACCGGACATACTTGGAATGGCAGATTCCATGTGGGGGGTAGTTGACATAAGAGCAACCGTACCTCTCATTGCCGCCGCTGAGTACTTCAATGCCGATAGCTTATTACTTAACGTAGATCAGATATCACATTACTACTACTTCGAATAGGAGAAAGCAGGCTATTTCATTGGGGGGATATTCGCCCAAGAAGTAGCCTGCCCTCTTCTCCGAAGGCCTAGCTCCATGCCAACAGGAATAGTTTACGATCCGATTTATCTGCAACACGATACCGGAAATCATCCGGAGAACTCCCGCCGGCTGGCGATCATCATGTCTCACTTAGAGGAGACCAAGGCTCTAGGTGAGCTGACCATGCTTTCGTCCCGCGCCGCCCTAGCCGAAGAACTGCAAACGGTACATACCGCGGAATACATTGCTCGCGTCAAGGATGTGGCGGAACAGGGAGGAGGGCAGCTGGATCCTGATACGTTAATGTCAGAGCAATCCTACAAAGCAGCTTTGTATGCCGCCGGAGGTCTGTTAGTCGCTGTAGAATCCGTGATGAAGGGAGAGGTGAACAATGCCTTCGCGTTACTAAGACCACCTGGGCATCACGCTACCGCCAGTCGCGCGATGGGTTTTTGCATTTTCAATAATGTGGCTATCGCCGCCAACTTTGCGTTAAGGAACCTCGATGTCGGTCGTGTCCTGATTGTCGACTTCGATGTTCACCACGGAAATGGAACCGAAGAGGCCTTTTACACAAATCCGAACGTCCTATATTTCTCTACTCATCAGTATCCTTTCTATCCTGGAACAGGTGGGATTGACGAAATCGGATCGGGAGAAGGAGAAGGAACAACTGTTAATTTCCCTATGACCGCTGGCTGGGGCGATGAACAGTACCTGAAGGCGTTCAACGAGGTCCTGGTCCCTGTTGCTCGCGGATTTCGTCCTCAGCTTATCCTTGTCTCCGCGGGCTTCGATCCTCATTGGGCAGACAGACTGGCAATGATGCAGGTAAGCATCCCAGGTTTCGCTCAGATGGTAACAACGCTTAAGGAGTTGGCCACTGAACTATGCGAGGGTCGCCTGATCCTCGCCCTGGAAGGTGGATACAATCTGGAAGTAGTCGCGGCTTCTGTGCATACCACATTCAATGTACTTCTGGGTAGTTCCCAGATAGATGATCCCTTAGGGGGGTCGTTGAAGAAGAAACCGCAAGGCTTCCCTGAGCACTTGGCGAGAATAAAGCGACTACATCACATTTCTTGCGGCGGTTAGCCCCGATCGTACCGCGCCTTCAAGCGTAGAGGGCCATCCGGTTGCTGTGTGATCACCAGCCAACAGAACCCCATCAATTGGGGTAATTGACTGTGGTCGTAGCGCTTCTATACCAGGAGCCAACTGAATTGTTGCCTTCCTATGCTTGATTACCAGAGCCGCTAAGACACGAGCCCGGGTTACTGCGGGCAACTGCTCTGATAGCGCCATGATGAGCTGTTGTTTAATCTCATCTGTGGTTTTGCCGATCCATTCATTGGCAGCGCTCTGTGAGATAACCAGATGGTTTGCTTGTGGTCCCTCTCTGTGAATTTCTGTCAGATTGAACACGGCCTGTAATGGGGAATCAATGGCGATAACAAATCGTTCTTCCATCACCGGGCGATCGAACCATAGGTGTAGGTTAACAATCGGAGAGAAAGGAATGGTGCGCATTGCGGCGAAGTACTCATCTGTTGCTACTGCCCCAGGAAGAAGCGGGTGCAGATTGTGTGGCGGAATAGCAGCAATGACAGATCCTGTTTCGATTCTCTTGCCTGAGTCAAGCTCTATTCCGGTTACTCTTCCGCGCTTAACGAGAATTCTTGTTACCCGCGAGTTCACCTGAACCTTACCTCCATGATCGCGCAGAAAACTCCTTGCTCGTTCAAAGATGTGAAATAGGGAGACAGTAAACAAGCCAAGATCCGCGCCATGAGAGGCGAGAAAGCCTTTCTTAAACACGGTCCCAGCAGCGCTAGCGCTTACTACTCGAGCATGCTCATTGAGTGTGGCAACGCATATTGGATCCCACACCGTTGTCACTGCTCTAAGCAGCTGTCCATGCTTAGTAAGCCAGTCGCCGAAAGTAACATTCTCTGGGATCCTGCGCAGAAGAAGTGGTAGTACTCCCTGAATAAGCGAAAGTCGTTGCGGTAGCGGTAGGTGCCGATAGCGGACCAAGTTTGGGAGGAGATGTAACGGCCCAGGAAGGGGCATCGATGTGATAACAGATTTCCGCGAGCCGCAAATAAGGGGAATTCTTAGCCGCTTTTGGAAACACACACCATCTGCCGCCCCCACTTGAGACAAAAACTCGATCGTCCTTGTACAGGAGCGCATCAGCACATGCTGTCCATAATCTACCCATTCATTCATGCCCCGATGGTAGAATGAACCGGCTCGTCCTCCTAAACGTGGCGCGCGCTCAAATACGAGAACAGTTATTCCTTGTGTTGCCAGTGAACAGGCAGCGGTAACGCCAGCCATGCCACCACCAATAATCACTACTCTGTTCATTAATGACCTTGTATTAGCGTACGCAGGGTGAGGAAAAGCTTCTCGCGGGTTGTCAGGGAAATACGGCCGGAGAACACGTCGTAGCTTCGCTGTTCGATCCGATCGAGGATGCGGGAATAGATTCCCATAAGGAGCGCTGGACAACCGCGAGAGCGACGCGGTAAGTATTTAAGCAACTTCTCTCCGGCGCGCATGTAGCTTCTTGCCCTCGCGATTTCGAAAGAAAAGAGCTGTTGCGTACACTTGCCTAGCTTGCCCTGCTCTAGATCTTCTTTGCTTACACCAAATCGGTTGAGGTCTTCTACGGGAATGTAACAGCGCCCGCGTCTAATATCTTCATCCACATCACGAATAATGTTTACAAGCTGCATTCCCAGCCCAAGCGCGATTGCCTCTTTCCGCGCCCCTGAAGAAGTGGTGATCCCGTGATGATAGGAAAGAACAGGAAGCACACTTAACCCTACTGCCGCGGCGACACAGTGGCAATAGCGTTTCAGATCATCAAAGGTTTGGTAGTATGTTATCGTTAGGTCCATCTCTACTCCATCGACAACTTTGACAAGATCGCTCGGAGCAATCTGATAGTGGTCCATCGCATCAGAAAGGGCGGCATCCAGTCGTGTCTGCGGGTTTCCCGATGCCGCTTCTCCAAGCCGATGCCGCAGCTGTTCGAGCGCGGTTCTCTTCCACGGAAGGGGCGCGCTTCCATCAGCGATATCATCGGCCTCGCGGCAGAACGCGTAGACAGCGTAGATAGCATACCTCTTTTGCTTCGGGAGAGTGATAAAGGCAAAGTAGAAATTCCTTGCTTTATGACGGGTAAGCTTCGCGCAATCCTTGTAACAAGATGTTAATTGCCTATCCATCGCTTCCATCGCCAGGGAAAAAGTGTCAATACAAATAGCCTTATCTTCTGTTGCTTACTCAATGTAGGGCGCGTCTGTAATGTGTCGTATCTCGCACTTTCAATCTTATCCAGAATGGCCAGTCCTCCACGGGAGAACAAGGCAATATCTACTCTCAGATGTCCACGCACGTGGTCAATCAATGGAAGACCAGAAGCAAGATAGTCTCGTGCTCGCTCCACCTGAAAACGGAGCAACTCTCTAAGTGAATCATTGGCCGCATTCCTAGAAAGATCTTCCTCTGTTACGCCAAAGCGCTCCATATCCTGCTGGGGGAGATATACTCTCCCCATGTCAAAATCCCGTCGTAGATCCTGCCAGAAGTTTGTCAATTGCAGGCCAGTACAAGTGCTGTCTGAGAGAGAAAAAAGCTTCTCGTTCTGATAACCGAAGATCATGAGAAAGAGTCTTCCAACTGGGTTTGCTGAATGATCGCAATAGTCCAGCAATTCGCCAAATGTCAGGTACCGTGTTTTTTGTTGATCGATTCTGTTTGCTTCAATCAACCTGCAAAAAAGCTCTTCGGGGAGATTGAATTGCTCGATTGTCTTTTGCAGCGCGACCATTACTGGATGACGAGGGGCTCCATCATAAGCGTTCCGCAATTCTTCGCCAAATCGCTCTAGTAAGGCAAGTCGGTCCCCCGGAGCCTCATCGCCAATATCATCAACCACACGACAGAAAGCATAAAGGGCAACAATGTGACCGCGCATCTTGCGAGGAACAAGATAAGAAACAAGCGTGAAATTCTCATAGTGAGAACCGGCAAGCTCCGCGCATATTTGCTGTGCCTTGGCAAATGACGGTGGAGTCGACGGAAGAGTGATGAGCTTTTTTAGGTGATCCACTACCATCCCTGGATTTGTATGACAACCTCACGGTCCCGTGGGCGGTCGAGCTCAATTAGGAATATCCGCTGCCATTTTCCTAGCATGAGCTGCCGGGCAGCGACCGGTATTGTTTCACTAGAGTTGAGCAGAAGGTGTTGACAGTGAGCATGTCCATTGGGACACTCATCTGCGGTCATGTTTGCTGTGCGGACGACGAAATCGTTGTGCTTATAATCAGAGTTCTTCGGCGCTTGCTTATCCAGAAAATAGGCCATGTCGCGAAGGAGAAGCGGCTCGTGTTCGTTGATTTCAATTCCCGCCGTAGTATGCCGAGAGAAGACCAACACCGACCCCTCAGAAATACCCGTTTCTTCGAGAAACTCCTGCACTTCTGCTGTAATGTCAATAAACTCCGCTTCCGTGCTTGCTCGTCGCTTGATAACCTTGCGATAAAGTCTTATTTTGGACCCTTCTGTGATATGTGTAGGCGTTGTTGCTTTGGCACTTTTCAATATCCTTTACCCCCTCTCGACCCCTGTTTACTTCACGTAAGGCCCTCTAACCGAGAAACAACCTCGTTAATTATGTAATCTGGCGTAGATGCTCCCGCAGTCACGCCGGCTCGACTTACCCCGGTAAGCCACTTTCCCTTAACTTCGTACGCTGAATCGATGTGATAAGTTGGTATCTTTGTTTCACTGCACGTTTCAGCAAGCTTACGTGTATTAGCCGAAGAATGGCTTCCTACCACAAAAAGCGCCTCTACCGCATGAGCCAATTCCCGCGCTGCCTGATATCTTCTACCGGTCTCTGGGCATGTCGTGTCAATAATGCGGATCTCTTCAAGCTTGCTTGCGTATTGTCCCGTAATCTGTTGAGCAAACTCGGCAAACAATTCCCGCTTTTTCGTCGTCTGAGAAATGACAGCAATCCTTCTTGCTTCGCTGGGAACAGCAACATCCGACGACATGGTGGCTTCCCCCTTCCCGCGCGTCCAAGAGAGAATCCCTTTCACCTCCGGATGATCTTTCTCGCCGTACAAGAGGACGAAGAATCCATCCTTAACCATAGTGGCAGCCGTTTCCTGCGCGCGGCGTACGATCGGACATGTAGTATCTATTAGTCGCAGGTTTCGACGTTTGATCTCTTTGTAGATCTCTTCACCTGCTCCGTGCGCGGTAATTGCTACGGCTCCGTTCTCAGGAACCTCATCCAGGCTATGCACTAACTGTCCTCCTTCATCTGACAAACTACTGACCACATGTGTGTTGTGAACGATTGCCCCAAGAGTGCACAGAGGGCCATTATCCTTGAGTTCGTTTTCGATCATTTCCACCGCTCGTCGTACCCCGAAGCAGAAGCCAAGAACATCTGATTTCACTACCTTCACCTCTTATCACCCACCGCAGTTCGGTAACGGGAGAGCGCCATGAGAGGAAAATAGTCGCGATACAGGTGATAGTTAATCATGAAATCTGCAGGAAAACCTGTTCCCGTGAAGTAAGGCTCATCCCAATTCCCTTGTTCTTGTTGTGTACTAATGAGATAGTTGATTCCTCTGTGGGTTGCGCTATGACCTACCTGACCAGCGGCAAGCAGTCCTAATAAGGCCCATGCTGTTTGTGAAGCAGTCGATGGACCCTTTCCGCGCCACCGTTCGCCTAGATAGCCCTCGACTCGTTCTCCCCAACCCCCATCTTCATTCTGATGATCGACCAGCCAATCAATTGCTCTTTTCACGCACCGAGAATTCATTTCTTCATCCACAGCGGCAAACGCCGGCAGGACACAGCCGATACCATAGGTAAGGTTTACCCCCCAGCGCCCAAACCATGCCCCATCTTTTTCCTGTTCTCGCTTAATATAGCTAATTGCGCGATCCAATGCAGGAAAGCCTCTTCTGTAACCCGCTTTTGCCAAGCACTCAACAATATGAGCACTAACATCGACCGACGGGGGATCAATCATTTCGCCAAAGTCGGCAAATGGGATCTCACGCAATAAGGCCCGCGTATTATTCCGGTCAAAGGAACCCCAACCACCGTTGGCGCTCTGCATTGCTAGCAGCCATTCCAGGCCACGTTTAAGCGCGTGTTCCTTCTGCTTTTCGTCAAGCAGTACTCCCATCAAGGCAATTAAGACCACCGCTGAATCATCGGTATCGGGGTAAAGATCATTTGCAAACTCAAATGCCCAACCTCCAGGCCTACCACCGCAATGTACCTGCCAATCTCCTCCGATGAAGATCTGCTCATTTAATAGCCAGCTTCCCGCATTGACGAGCATTGGGTGGTCGCCGGGAACGCCAGCATCCTCCAGGGCAACCATTGCTAAAGCAGTGTCCCAAACGGGAGAGAGGCAGGACTGCAAATGAAATGTTTCCTCGGTCTCAATTGCAAAGCCTTCTCTTCCGTAGAATCCCCCCAGCCCTTTTTTCATAACTGGGTGATCAAGCGGATAGCCCAACGCCTTAAGAGCAATTAGGGAATAGACCCACGGAGGCTGAATCCCTCCCCAAGAACCGTCTTCTTCTTGTCTTTGCACAATCCATCGCTCTGCTTTTCTAATCGCGCGTTCACGAAACGGTTTTAGGGGGAATCGATCATATATCCGCAGAGCCCTGTCTAAGATACGGAATAACCTTGACCAAAATGAGCCCCTGGTTGCCGAAAAGGATGGATCCGTATCCCCTTTATTGCCTACGAACACCTCACCGATATGAGCCCATTTAGGCAAAGGAAACACCGGTCGCAGGGTCTGGATTATCGTCATCGGGATGATCGTCCCTCTCGCCCAATACGCAAACGCATAGACATTGATCGGAAACCAGCTAGGGAGAAGGATCAGCTCTGGCGGTATCATGGGTGTATCACGCCAGTTCCATTCGCCAAGCATTGCCAACCAGATCCTGGTAAAGACGCGCGATCTTTCAACCCCCCCATTAGTGAGAATGAACCCGCGCGCCTTTACCATCTCTGGCCGGTCCGATGATATCCCGGCCAATTTCAGCGCAAGATAAGCCTCAATCGTTGTAGAGAGATCCCCCGCCCCTTCGTGCCAGATTGCCCATGTTCCATCCGCGCGCTGTTGCTCAAGCAGGTAATTGGCGATCTTTCTCCATTCCTTATCGCTAGCAGTACCCATGATGTGAGTCAAGAAGAGGTGTTCGGCGGTGATTGTTACGTTTGACTCTAGCTCTCCCCACCAGTATCCGTGCTCATCTTGAATCTCCGAAAGGTACGAGATCGCGCGATCGATCGCCGATTCAAGACCAAGTGGCTTTCTGGGGGAAGAAACAGGCGGATAGGTCTTAACTTGAGTCTCGTTGCTCATCATGACTCCCTTGACTTCTCAAGGAACTCTCGCGAGGTGGCAACAATCTCTTGAGTTAGGTTTTGCTCGGGGACTGTACGCTTCATGATCTCTCCTCTTACGTAGATCGTACCATTCGCATCGCCACCAACAACCCCGATATCTGCCTCTTGGACTTCACCAATGCCATTTACGACACACCCCATTAGGGCGATTGTCAACGGTTCAACAACGTCTGCGAGCGATTGCTGTACTTGGTCGGCGATAGTGGCTAAATCTATCTTGGTTCGCCCACACGTAGGACAGATGCGATAGGTGATTCCCCTGTTTCTCAAGTTAAGTGACCTTAGAATCTCATAGGCAGCGCGCACCTCTTCTACTGGGTCACCGGTAAGGGAAACACGAAGCGTATCTCCCAATCCCTCAGCGAGAAGAATCCCCAGACCGACCGCTGAACGGATTGATCCTTCCCGCGGCCTGCCCGCTTCTGTAATCCCAACATGGAGAGGGTAGTTAACCTGTTTCGCGATCTCTCGATACGCGTCGATTGTCATTGGCACATCGGTCCCTTTGACAGAGATTACAATGTCGGGGAAATCTAAGCTTTCTAATAGACGGATCTGATTGAGAACACTTTTCACCATTCCGGAAGCAGTCACATGTCCACGTGAATCAAGAAACTCTTTGGCTATCGAGCCTGAGTTAGCGCCAACGCGGATTGGGATCCTTGCCGCTTTGGCCTGTTGCACCACTTGAGTGATCTTTCCCGCGTCGGTTATATTGCCAGGGTTTAGGCGCAATTTGTCTACTCCGGCTTCGATCGCGCCCAAGGCAAGCCGATGGTCAAAGTGAATATCAGCAACGAGTGGAATCGAAATTTGTTTCTTGATCTGGGGAAGCGCACCAACTGCTTCAAGAGTAGGAACGGCTACACGAACAATCTCACACCCTGCCTGTGTCAAGCGGTGGATTTGGGCAACAGTCGCTTGTACATCACTGGTATCGGTGTTGGTCATCGACTGAACAACAACTGGAGCGCCACCACCAATCTGGACTTTCCCTATTTGAACTGCCCTTCTAGTCATTCACTCCTCCGGAAAACACGCGCGTCACAACGGGGACCGCCCGGCCAATGGCTCGCCCTGCAATCAAAGTAAGCCATGACAGACGAAGGGAAGCCAATGGGTGCATAACAATGGAGCCGCCAATACATTTGTTGGTTGTGAATGGCAAGGAACTGCTAGCAGGGTCGAGAACCCCACGCAACATTAGAAAGTCAATCCCCTTTACTTTGGCAAGGCGAGCGAGTATTCCGCTCTCCATATCAACCGCGATCGCTCCCTTCTTTCTCAGATCGCTTTTCTCGTCCACTTTACTAGCCATTTTTTCTGTACAGGATGTGCGCCCTGAGACAAAACCAATACCCGCGTGTTTAAGCGCTTGTTGGGCTCGACGAACTAGCGTGTGGTCGACCGTGATTTCCTGTTGTTGATACAAAATCTGTTCCGCTAGCACTATTTCGCCTGTACGTAGGGATGGGTCAATCCCCCCACAGAAGCCAGTGGACAGAATCATGGTTGGGGATTCACGAGCATCCAGAGCTTCTTCCAATACATCATAGGCTGCTTCGCCCATTGGTGTACGAACAATATCAGCTTCGGGGAGATGCGGTATCCAGATAGTTTCAGTTCTAAAACAGGCAGCGACCACTATCATCTTCTCCGTTCCTCGCGGACTACGCTAATAAGGTCAGTGGGGTGGGAAAACGCGTGTAGAATGCTTGCTCCCTCAAATGAAGAGTGCATCATGCAGTTGACACAACGACGATCTTTCCCGGGACCGTAGTTTTCCCACAACTGTGGATCGAACAACTCGTTGATATCGTCAGTATGTTTATCTGCCAGGATGTAACAAGGCTTCCGCCATCCGAGTGTCGTATAAGTCGGGGTTGTCCACGCCGCGCAGTCGTATTGCCGTTCGCCACGCAGGAAGTCAAGATAGAGAGGATTGTTATAAAATGGAAAGCCCTTACTTGCATCCAGCGCCTTACGAAAAACGGCAATCGACTCCTGCCGTTGTAGAAACAGTTCTCGATCGGAAACATTCTCATACGCATAACCTGGGGAAACCATCAACCCCTCCACCCCCATACTGGTAAGGGTGGAAAACAGCGCGTGGAGATCCTCTACATCTGAACCATGGAATAGCGTACTGTTAGTGTTAACACGAAATCCCCGCGCAAGCGCTTCGCGGATTCCAGCAATAGCCGTTTCATAACTACCCGCTCGCTGGGTTACGCTGTCATGGATCTTCTTCGTTCCATCGAGATGGACAACAAACGAAAAATAAGGATCTGGCTTGAATAGATCCAATTTCTCTTCAACAAGGAGACCATTTGTACATAGGTAGATAAAGCGCTTTTCACTGAGGATTGCGCGCACAATCTCCTCAATATGTTCATGCAACAGAGGCTCGCCTCCGGAAATAGAGACAATGGGAGCCCCGGACGCGTGGACAGCGGAGAGTGACTCCTCTATGGATAATCTCTTGTCTATAACATCCTTATACTCAATAACACGGCCACAACCAATGCAGTGGAGATTGCACGCCTCCAAGGGCTCAAGCATGGTGACAAATGGAAAGCGCTTTCTGCGTTTTGCCTTTTGCAACATCAAGTACCTTGCCATCTTGAGATCAAGTTTTAGGGGCCGCTTCACCTCTCCCTCCTTGCCAGATAGTCAATTAGCTCATTCATTTCTTCTTTGCCACGGGCTGAAAGCGGAACATCTCTTAGCTTGTTATCTGCGTGTGAAAGATGATCGGCGACCATTTTTTCTCCCACATCTTTGGCTCCCAGTTTCTCCAGTACCACAATAACACGCTCTACATCCGTATTTGTAACCTCTTCTTTTCCATAAATCTGGCGCAGAATCGCGCACTCCTCGCCCACAGCACGAGCAAACGCGACCGCGATAGGAAGCGTTTTCTTCTTCTGTCGGATATCTGATCCTTGTGGCTTGCCGGTCTGTACTCCGTCTCCCCAGATTCCGAGCAGGTCGTCCCGAATTTGAAACGCGCGCCCAAGTTCTTGTCCAACAGCCATCAGTGTTTCCTCTAGGATTGGAGAAGCTCCGGCAAGTAGCGCTCCAAGGCGAAAAGCGCAGCGGATTAAAGCGCCTGTTTTCTTATCGACCATCTCTAAATAACGAGCAATCCCTATCTCTTCTTGTTCAAATTGAAGGTCTAATCCCTGGCCCTCAATCATTTCCGCGGTAGCCTCTGACAACGCGCTTGCCTCTGCTCTGCCAGCAATAAGCGCCTGCGACATAGCCACTGCCTGCATCAGGTCGCCAGCGTTGATCCCCTGTTCCACTCCGTACAAACCCCAGACCGTCGCACGGCCACGGCGCAGCAGATCACGATCCTCAATGTCATCGTGGATGAGTGAGAAGTTGTGAGTAAGCTCAACGCTAAGAGCTCCCGGAAGGGCTTTTTCCACATCTCCGCGCAGTTCTTCTACGACAAATAAGAGTAGACTTGGCCGTAACAGCTTCCCTACACCTTCGATTGGTTTTCCTTGGCGGTCTTCCAATCCTACGTGATAACGCAGAATAGCGTGTAAGGAAGATTCTCCATGTAAGGCTTTGGTGAGACCTTCAATGATCAATGCACGGTGGCGTAGAAGCAATTTTGGCAGATTCATGACTTGTCCCTCAACGCTTCCAGCCGCACGAGCCCCATCTCGTTCGCTGCTTGTACAAGCCCAGCCGCTGTGTGTACGCCAAGTTTTCTCATGATATGTGCTCGATGGTTTCGAACCGTATGCAGGCTACGGGTCATAATTCCTGCAATATCCTTATTTCTTTTCCCCTCCGCGATCAACTGCAACACTTCCCGTTCGCATGGGCCAAGCTTCTCCCCCTCTATTCTGACGGTTTCACCTGCCAGTTCCGAGGGAAAGCAATGCCTTCCACTCGCTACCGCTTCTATTGTTGTTATTAATTGTTCCGGGGCTTCCTCTTTCAGCACATATCCCCACGCTCCAACCTCGCGAGCCTGGGTAACATATCCCTTATCCTGATACATGGTAAGGAAGATTACTCTTGTTCCTGGCGCAACACGCCTCATCTTGCGCGCTGCCTCTATGCCGTTCAGTAAGGGTAGAGAGATATCAACCAGCGCTATCTCTGGCGCAAGCTCTTTAACCTGTTTTACAAGCTCACGACCATCTTTCGCCTCCGCTACAACACAGATATGAGACAGAGCAAGTAGAGCCCTGATCCCTTGACGAACAAGGTTATGATCATCTCCTAGTACCACCCGAATCCTATTCATGCCAAACTATTCTACCTCAAACAAGGACGGACGGGAATAGGGCAGATGTATCAATTGTTACGATTCAGGCCTGCTGTTCGCCCCGCGTAAGAAATAAGCCCAACGCGGGTATGAATGTCAAGCTTCTCCATTGCCCGCTGGCAATGGTGCCCAACCGTTTTCGTGCTTATCCCTAGACTAGAGCCGATTTGGTCATTTGTCTTTCCATCCGCAAGCAGAGCAACAACTTCTCGCTCGCGGGCGGTAAGAGGCTTCTTTACTGAGAGGCACTTTCCTTGGGCAACGTCAACAATGGCAGCATAAAGATCATCTGCAGAGATCGTCTTGGAAACAAGACCTGCCGCGCCTTTTTCCAGCGCGACCTGTGCATACTCCGCCTCATCATACATGGAAAGCATAAGGATGCGCGTCTTTGGCGAGGCCGTCTTTACATAAGGGATGGCGGCGAGGCCATTCAGTTGAGGCATGGCCATATCCAGGAGAAAGACTGCTGGCTGCTCATCCTTCGCGAGCTTAATCGCGGCAGCGCCGTCCTTTGCGGTTCCCACTACCTTAATCACGGGATAAGAAGATAGAAGTCGAACGAGTCCCGCGCGAACGAGTGTATGATCATCAGCTATCGCTACGCGAATCTGTTTCATGAGGAACCTCCACCCTAACCTGTGATCCGTTCCCCGGCGTAGAACTAATCAGCACTTGCCCACCAACTAGTTCCACTCGCTCGCGGAGTCCTTGCAGTCCCAGTCCTTGCGGATCTCGAGGACGAAAACCAATTCCATCATCCTCCACCGACAGAACAACCTTTCCTGTCTCATAGCGAAGTGTTACGTTAACATGCTTGGCATGGGCATGTTTCCGTACATTCTCGATTGCCTCTTGAGCCGCGCTAAAGAGCAGGCTCTCTATTGCTTCCGGCAAGCGTGGTTTTTCCCGCATATGCAGACTTACCTGCAATAAGCTTGCCGTTTCGGTCATCTCTGCCAGCCGCCGTAACGATGGGGCAAGTCCGAGATCATCGAGCAATGGGGGTCGAATCGAGTAGGCAAGGGTGCGAGTCTCTGTTATTGCCCGGTCAATAATCTGAGAGATCTCTCCTTCTTCTTCCTCGGGAAGATACGCGCGCAAACTGGCAAGGTGGAGCTTGATTGCGGCTAAAGACTGGCCAAGCTTATCGTGTAGTTGGCGGGCAATCCGTCGCCGCTCCTCCTCTTGCGCGACGAGCAACTGTTTCGACAGATTGGCAAGTTGGAGCTCTCTATTGGCCAAAGCACGGTTCTTGCTGGCATAGATCCTAGTAAAGGATCGAACGGTGTAAGCGAGTGTAGCGTAAATGCCAACAGCTCCGGCAAGAATTGTTGTCAAGTTATAAGAAAGGCTACGGTACGGTTCTCCAACTATGACAAATAGAGATCGGTGAGGAATTGCTCCTATGTATTCAAGAAGAACCAGCAGAGAATAGAGGCCTATAACAAGGCCCGTAATAAGGTATCCCTGTAACCGAGGGAGGAAGAAGTTGGCGTAAATCACCGTAAACAGGTAAAAGCTTATTCCGATCCACTCACTTCCGCCCATTAGATGAACAAAGAAGGAGATAATGATTATCTCCGCGACAAAGAACCCTGCGTGTACCCAATTGAGCGCTCGTTCCCTCTTTTGTCTCTGTACAAGGTACTGAAACGGAAAAGTTATCAGAAACCAGACAAGAGGTGAGTAAAACAGAGGGTTTAGATAGCTAATATTGCTTGTAAGCTTTACAATAAGAGCGATAACAGCAAATAGCCCAAGGGTTATTCTGCGCGCAAGGATCGTGCGCAGAATGATCGCTTTCAATTCAGGTAAGCGTCTTACCTCCATTTCCCCGAAGGATCCCATCTCCTGCTCCAGGGACCTTACCCCAAAGTAGGGGGAAGGACTATCTTCCCGAAGTTCTTTTCGTATTTTTGAATGTTTTCTCCCACTGCTTGATAAAGCCGCTTCATGTGACCAGGATTAAGGATAACTCGCGAAGCAAGAAGCGCCTGATCGGCCTCGGATGTTTGAATCTGAGGATCAAGAAACAAGAAATCTATCACGAATTCCTCTTTGCGATGAGACATTAAGGCAAGGTTCGAATAGGAACCCCGCCGAGCTTCGTTATCTGCTGTAATCCGCATCTGACGATCTACCATACCTTGTACACCTCCGTATGTAGAGATGGTATTAGACTGGGAAGCTAGGGACAAGCCTAGGCACGCAGGAATCGGTCAAACAAACCCTCGATAACCTCACGATGGTGCCCAAGTATGAGAATATGATGATTACCCAATGGCGCTCTCAGAAGTTGGTCGATTGGCTCGGAGATTGACACCGTGACTTGCGTACGACACAAATCCTCCCTTACGGGTGCGCTCTGGATTCTTCCTTCACGAACGAATAGTTTATTCAGGCGCGCTCCGCCTAACCGAAATAGGGTACACGGCCCCTCTGGGATGTCTGCCGCGATTCCTACCCCGAGACCAGACTCAAAATGGCTACGAAGGATGCAGCTCGAAGCCAGTGAGAGCGGACAGGCGCAATGCGCGAGGGTTATCCTTCTGTGTGTGCTGTCGATCAAGGAGATATTTCCCATAAACGCGCTTGCTTCACTAATCAGATAACCAAGGTAAAGCGAGAACAGCGCCTGAAGATCGCCCTCACAGCCAGCGGGGATATGTTCGGAGTTAAGCCGCGAGAGCGCGTAACAAGCTGTGTTATGCAGTGGAGCGATCAGATCGAAACAACGGACGCTACATGCTGTGAGCCTATGCTCTTCCACCAACACTCGCAAGCCCGCGTAAATGGCTACAGCGCCACGTAGCTCATCTTTGCTTGGTTCTCTTACCTCCTGTGTTTGTTTGACCAATTGGGAGATCTCTTTTCTTGATGGAGAAACAGAAGAAATCTTCTTGAGCAATTCATCGATCTCTATTTTCACCACGTCTATTCCCATTCTGCCTTTGAGAAAGGCGGGATCGACATTGCTTGCTACTAACCAATCCGATGGATCTCCGATCAACCCAACACGGGCAAAACACAACGCTTCCCACGCGGAAGTAACTCGCAGCTCACGGCAAAGCCCTGTAGCTATCTCCTGTGGCGAGCCGAATAGGATACGACCCTCTCCGCCATCCTGGCGAATGCGCGCAAGGATCTCTAAGGATGCCGGAAGTGCGTTGTGACCGGAATAAGCGATCAGCAGTACTGGAGAAGGAAGCAGCGAAACAAGCTTTAGCGCTTCTCGCTCTACCCCACCTGTCAAAATGACAACAGCGACAACCCCTTCCACCGATGGAGCACGCATTTCTTCTATGGAGAGATCACCGGCTGACTCAATCTCAGAGAAGAAGCGCTGTTTAAGCTGTAATTGCTCTTCTTGGTTATGTAGGCTAGATCCAAATGTAATTACTTTAATTTTGTTCATGCACTAATCTTAGGAAATGACACCCCGGATATGGAAGGAAAGTCTGACCAAAAAGCCAGACATTGGTCACTCTCAGGGCTGTTTGCCTAAATCTGGAAGTAGCACAGCGCTCCTGGAAGGCAAACTGATTTCGGTAATATGTCCCCACCAGGAGAAGTTCTCTAGATGATAAGGAACGCGATGCCTAGATTAACAAGCACCGCGACTGCAACGGGGAGAGACAGTCTTTTCAGCAAGGCTACCATTGACGTGGAGAAGTACCCAACTGAAATAGATACACATGGGTGAACTGGGCTAATAATATAGCCAAGAAAGATGGCGAAGTAG
The DNA here is from genome assembly GCA_030603215.1 of Candidatus Bipolaricaulota bacterium. Lineage (GTDB taxonomy): Bacteria > Bipolaricaulota > Bipolaricaulia > UBA7950 > UBA9294 > JAUVYF01. The sequence goes on along the minus strand of JAUVYF010000023.1, from coordinate 2,067 downwards.
GTCACGGCAAATACAGCGCTAGACATCGTGCCATGCCTGTAGAGAAAGATTGGAATGATTATTGCGGCCGCTGTCTGGATACGGCCGGTAACCATGCCCAATACAAATGCGACGACCACGCACAACATCACGGGCAAAAGGTTGATATCGGCAAGCGTCTCCGGAACGCCGGAAAGGTTAAAGACATTCAGAAACATGAACATAGCGAAGATAATTAGCGAGAACTTCCATGGCCGCATCTTTTGCCACACTCTCCCGATATCGGTTGCCTTCAGTCGACCAACAGCGACTGCTAGCACAAAACTCGCTGTTACACCCAGCGCGGCGCCTATCTCCGGATAGGGAAGGTGGAACGCTCGCTTTACCGCAAAGTCAAGCCCTGGCGCTACAAGAATGATCAGCAAAGGAGTTACTACTCCACAAAGCGAAAAACGTCCCTTGTATTCAATCTTTCCATCAACAGAGCGCAACAGCAGTAGATAACCAAGCGCGAACATCAGCAGAAATGCCGGGGCGAGAAAGATAATCACCTGATACACATCGAGCTTGGCAATCTTAGCGGAGACAATTAGTGTTGGCCCCAATGGGTAGACAAGCAGGAGGGTGTGCCGAAACCATATATTCACTGCCGCCTTAGTATCTGCTGGAGTATCGGCGCCTGCCCCACCTTCCACAAGCGGAGCGGACAAGAGAGCGCCTCCCGGCATAGGGAGCATTCCTAACAGGGAGGGAGAAACCGCAAGGAACGGCTTGCGGCCAATTCGCATGTTTCCTACAAGACGATCCATCTGTCCGGAGACTTCGAGCGCTCCTCCAATCATAGGAATCAAGCCAACTACGCCCGCCAGCAAAAGGACAGAAGGATCGGCAAACGTAGCAAGGAGAGCCTGCCCTAGCTCCGCAAGGGAGAGAGTGAATGCAGCAAGCGTCACCGCGGCAACAGTCATTCCTAGGGCAAGGTTGTATCTCGATAGACAGATGAGTGAAAGGATAGCGAGAGAAAATCCCGTCCAGGTAAGCATTTGTTTCCTTCCTTACGGTTTTGGTATTGTAAGAAGAATACAAGAATCTCATTCCCAATTCCAGCGCCAGCATACACACAGTTTTCAATATGAAGCTCGCCACGTGAATACCAGGCTCTGTGCACAATTGACCCGCCGCGTGGTAGAATGATCGGGTCATCAGTAAAAGGAGAAGACTATGGATAAGATGGAAGAAGCGATCCGCGCGGCATTGGTTAATGGTAAGCTCCAGTGTGCCCAGGCATTTCGCATTGCCGACGAGTACCAGACAGAACCCTTGGTTGTCGGCCAGTTAGCAACGCGACTGGGAATCAGGATTTCGCACTGCCAACTCGGCTGTTTTAAGGGTTAAGCAAAGACGGGTTTAAACACACAGACATCTTACCCCACTACAAAGAAAGACATTTAACCGCAGAGGACGCGGAGGAAGACCATGGTCCAACGTCCAAAGTCCAACGTCCAACGTCGAAAGCCAGTTATGAGTTGTCAGACCGCCTGTAGCGTCGGGGTTTGCGCCCGACGTCAAAAATAACGTAGCAGGAATATGTAGATGATTCGTTATGAAAGAGAACTACACAAACAGAACCCTCCCCCTCCCTTTGATTCCCTCCTTTACCCCATGTAGTAACTCCAATCCTACTACTACACGGGGCGAGGTCGGGGAGGGAAGATCATAAGACATCCCTCTCCCTCGATGAAGGGAGAGGCAGGGTGAGGGTGAGATGAACCTAGTTATCAGGTCAGACCGTTCGTAGCGTCGGAAGATCAGGAACATGGCATGTAGGTTGTGGTAAGTAGTAACTGGTTTAAGGAGAACAAGGAGAACAACAAGAGTAACACTCTCATGCGCTGTGGGTTCTACAGACCATGGTCCACTACAAGCTACTGGCTACCACCTACGAGCCGCGAAGCAATAAGATGCCTGTCCCTCTTTCAAAAAACAGCCAGTCCCTGACCAGCAACGATGCCATGATCATCGACGATAATAACGTCGTAGGGGCAGGCCTTGTGCCTGCCCATGCTGTCGTGCCTGCCCATGATGTCG
>JAUVYF010000046.1 GCA_030603215.1 Candidatus Bipolaricaulota bacterium | reverse complement strand
AAGCGCAAAGAACTATCAAAGAGAAGCGCGCTGCCAAGAAGGCCAAGAAAGCCGAGAAGGCCAGGGGCAACTAGCGGATCGTAAAGCGATGGATGCAGCAGCAGGTTGTCGAAACATAACGGAGCTGCTCGGGACGCAGTTAGGATAGATCTCGCACAGCTTAGGCTGGTAGAGCGGGCAGCGTTTCGAGCTGGAAATCTCTGTCTCCCTGGTAGCGTTTACCGACAACCTTCACCTGTTCCAGGGTGACCGTATGCCTCGTCGCGGAAAGTTTCTCCTCCAGCTTCGCTGCCGCTGTGCCGTAGGGCTTCTGTCAGGACCAATTGCATGACGATCAGAAGACGATGATCCCCTTTCACTAAGCGCGACGATCAAAGCCAAATGCCACAGCGTTTGCATTTGGTAGTACTATGTGCCAAGTTACTTGCGTATGTTCTTAAGAAGCCTCTGGTTGGAGCCGATCTATTTCCGGCTCAAACCAGAAGGCCAACAGGACAAATCCAGCGTACGCGGTAAGCCGCACTGCTGATCCATGATGTTAGGCATCAAACCATGAAAGAGCTGTACGTAAGAAACCGAAACGAATGGCGAGAATGGCTAGCAACAAACCACGACAAGAGCGTCGGAGTATGGTTGGTGTTTTACAGGAAGCATTCGAGTACGCCAACCCTTCAATATGATGAAGCGGTTGAAGAGGCTCTGTGCTTTGGCTGGATAGATAGCATTATCAAGAAACGTGATGATGACAGCTACACGCGAAAAGTCACTCCTCGAAAGCCAAACAGTCACTGGTCGCAATTGAACAAGAAGAGAGTCGAGAAGCTCATTCGGCAAGGACTCGTGCGTGAATCTGGCCTTGCGAAGGTCACGGAGGCCAAGGAATCGGTAGTGTGGGAGAAATCAGCAAATCGGCCGAAGATATCGTTTGAAATGTCTAGCGAATTCAAGAAAGCACTGGCAAGAAGCAATAAAGCGAAAACGTTCTTCGATCGATTGGCACCCTCCTACCAGAAACAGTTCATTGGATGGATTAATGTGGCGAAACGACAGAAAACCAAAGAGCGCAGGGTCGATGAGTCGATTGCTTTACTTCAACAAGGCAAAAGACTCGGATTGAAGTGATTACAGAAGAAATGGATGCACCAGAGAGGGGAAGTATGTCGCGCGTCGTCTTGGGACAGCACAGTGGGAAGGCGAATTGGACGCTTCGCTCAAACAGCTTCATGGCTGTACGATGTCGTGCCCGAATAGTCATATCAATATGAGAAAATGGAAGGAAGGTTAGACTGATCGGGATGGCAGTTGTGACAAACGGTGCTCGTTGGCGCTATGGTGAGAGTTTGCACACTAATCATTGTTAGGCACAGAGAAAGATGATAGCAGCAAGGCATCAACAAGCGATACGGATTATCTATGAGACGCTCAAGGATTTGGACATCACTTGGACGATAACTGGAAGTCTCGGACTTGCTCTCCACGGCATGGATGTCGGAATTAACGATATTGATCTGCAGACGGATGAGGATGGAGCATATCAGATTGAAGATGCTTTCCGGTCGAACGTGATCAGGAAGGTAACATTCTCGGAAGCTAAAGGGATAAGGTCGCATTTCGGAGAGCTGAGGGTACGAGAGGTGACAGTGGAGATGATGGGGGCGTTGCAGAAGAAACTGCCTAGCGGAGAATGGGAACCCCCAGTTGATGTCGAGAAGCACCGCGAGTTTGTTGATTTCGAAGGGATGAGATTGCCAGTTCTATCCTTGTCTTATGAAGAGCAAGCTTATCGGAAACTTGGGAGAACAGAAAAAGCGGATAAGATTAAGCAATGGCTAAGAAGGTGCTGTACCTGACTGGCAATTCGCTGGCGCTCATTGACAGCAGGTGAGCTTTGACATTCGCATGAAATGCGAGATTGATATCCGAAGTGTAAGATGATACCTTTTGCTCAGGTGATAAAGATATGAAACGATTCTTTACGGTAGAGTATTGGAAAGATGATGGCTGGTTTGTTGGTAAGCTGAGGGAGGTTCCCGGTGTCTTCAGCCAAGGCGAAACTCTCAAAGAACTCCAGGAGAACATAGAGGACGCCTACCATGTGATGCTGAAAACCGCCGCTGTGCCTGCTCATCCCGGAGCCCAAACCCTGGAACTCGGGGTTGAGGTGTGAAGAGGGCAAACTTCATCCGCTCCCTTGCCAAGCGGGGCTGTCATCTCTACCGTCACGGCAAGCGCCACGAGATATACGCCAATCCAAGGACCGGACGCAAGGCTCCTGTGCCTCGGCATCCCGAAATCAAAGAATCCCTAGTCGAGCTCATTGAGAATCAACTCGGGGTCTGAATGCGAACAACCGAATCGAACGCGACTCCGATACCCGCCACGAGCGCGTGATCGCAGCGGTTCATTCGAACCGTTGGGCATCAGCCCTGAAGTTCCTACAGCGCTATGTCATCATTATCCGTCTGCCGATAATAACAGCTAAGAACGCTTACTCCCACACGATCGTCGCCCGAAACCCTCAAGAACTATAGTGTACATTTTTGACGCCGCGCACTGAACGAGCTAGTATTGATTGTGACCAATATTGGTGAGAAGGGACGATTCGCCAAGAAGATGAATATGAAACTGACAAGGGACCAAACATTTCAGGTAGTTCTGAACCTGAGGACACTGACTTCACAAGGCGGAGAAAAAGTCGGGACAGGTATCTTCATTGTGAAGAATGGAACAGATCCCTACATACTCACAGCTTCGCATATTGCTCATGACTGTAATCCGTCTACGAAAGTTGTAATTAATGATTCGAATAGCAATAGTCAATCTCTGGATTTACCGCTTTTCAACGCTCAACTCAATTGGAAGCATCACCCAGTAGCTGATGTTTCGGTATTGCCTGTAAATCCAGATCCATCAATATCTACCCACCTGCAAGGGCGTTTCTTCCCATACGAGCAATTGAACACAACAATTACGCCGCCTTCGCGTGATGCTTATCTGACAGCGGTTGGCTTTCCTAATGGGCTTGGGGCAAGTGGTAGATTTAGCCCATTCACATTTCGTTCTCATGCATCATCTTCGCTAATCACTTTGTTGTGATTTGATACAAAAACACCTTCCGATTTCTTTACCCTAGAAAATCCAAGCGTTGGGGGCTACAGCGGCGGACCTGTCTTTGATTTGGGATATATTGTTGTAGGAACAATGACTACCAACACTGGCCCCACGATGTGCCACGGCATCATGCATGGCACAATATCAGATGACACAGGCGGCAAGATTGCTGCAGTTACACCTTGCTGCTATATCAAAGATATTGTGTGAAAGGGCTAACAAAGCGCCGTGCTTGACCGCTATTCGGCTGTGCGCCATAGTCGGAAGTGAGCTGCACCGTTAGGCCGGTGTAACATCAATAGCAGAAGATAACAGGCGTTAAGGAGGGAAGCTCATGAAACCTAGACTATTTATAGGATCCTCTGTAGAAAGCGTGAACATTGCTTATGCAGCTCAACAAAATCTACAGCATAATGCTGAAGTAACTGTCTGGGATCAAGGTGTATTTAAGATATCATCAACTAATCTGGAATCATTGATACGTATTCTCAATACGTCCGATTTCGGCATGTTCGTTTTTTCACCCGATGACTTGATCAATATTCGTGGCGAAGAGAATAGGGCTGTACGCGACAATGTAATCCTTGAGCTTGGGCTTTTTGTTGGTCGGCTGGGAAAGGACCGTTGTTTTATACTTGTTCCTGATAGCCGAGGTGACCTACACATTCCTGCAGATCTAGTAGGAGTAATTACTGCCGCTTATGAAACGGACCGAAGTGACAACAGTCTTCAAGCCGCCACTGCTCCAGCCTGCTTCGGGATACGCGAAGCCATAGAAAAGCTCGGAACCTGCGAGGAAGATGTTGGTACTCCGAACGTTGAGCCCAAGGTATATCGGGAAGAAGCTGAAACAGAGGTGGAAAAGCCGTCTAGAACAAGCCATGCTGAACAGCCGAAATCCGTAGACAACTCCAGGTGTGATTGGGTAGATGCCTTTGCTGAGGGAAAGCTTGATGAGGCAGTAGGCCTCCTTGAGGAAGACATTGCGATCGCCGAAGATGATGACAAACGCGATCTTATCTATAGCTGGATTGGCCGTATGAAATATGAAATGGATCCAGAAATTGGCGGCGAGTACCTGAGAGAATTGATTAAGAAAACTCCTTCAAGTTCTCATGCTTATGTCCGTCTTGCCAATGCACATAGAGAACAGCAACGCTACGACGAGGCGCTTTCTGTGATTGATGAGGGCCTTTCGAAGGTGGATAGCAAGATGCTCCTCATACTTGCCAAAGTTGATTGCTTTGGTGAACTAGGCCAGGATGATAATGTCGTATCAACACTTGACTATGCTATTGATATTTCACCTAAGGTATCTGATTATTATCTCAAACTAGCCAGTCATTATATCAAAAAAGAGAATTATGAATCTGCAAAGGCATGTTTAGAGAAAGGTATCCGCGTATTGCCCAATGATGAATCAATCCTATTCAAATATGCGCGTCATATTGCAGAACATTTTGATAACAAACTCGCATTGATCCCGTATGACCACCTAATTCGTCTTGATGAGAAGAACCCACGATACCTTGCTCTGCGCGCAAATATCTATCTTGAGCTTGATCTTCATGATTTGGCAATGCGTGACTATAAGAAGGCCAATGAACTTGCTAGTGAGCAGCAAAAATGGATACTGGCCAATATTGGAAATCTGTACAAGAATAGAGGTTTTTACCGCGATGGTATTGTCTATTTGCAGCGTGCCCTGGAGATCGCGCCTGAGGATCAATACGCCCATGAGCGGCTGGCAATAGCCATCAAGCTTCGTGATGAACAAGAAGAAGAACTCAAGAATATTGTCCAAGAGTCTCGCCGTGCATTGGCAAGTGGATCAAGTCATACTGAAAGCACCCAAGTGAATGAATGACGCAAAGGCTATTAAGAATGTAGTTATTGTTATCGTGCTCTGCAGCCAATGGTGTATGCCTTCCGAAGGTCTTCGAATTTCAGCTTTGTGTGATACAAGAAAGTTGGTGCTAATTGAAAATCGTCTGGAATGATTCAAGGCAAGAGAAGGGTACCGCAAAGGTCGGCTTAGCATATGCGCTCAAAGCGGGTGAAGCGGAGCGTAAGATGGTACAAAAGTACCTTGTACGACCATCAAGTATTCTGTTGGCGTAACAGATAATTGTTGGTTTGAGTTTCTAGTAAACCTGAAACCCGACGAAGTCAATTTCTGGCGTGCGAGGGGTAATTGTTCAGAACAATAGAGGTTGGCACTCCTCTCGTCTTCGAGGATGGCGAGGATTTCTCCCAGATAACGCATCCAGTACCTCTTGATAAGTGGTTTCCTCCCGAAAACCGCTAACTTAACTTAAGAACACAGTATTCTGGGGTATTTGCCATTCCGCCTGCCCCGGACTCCAATCCTTTGTGAGTTACCCTACCGTTATGTCACAAGGGTTGCTTGAAATCCTCTACCCAAAGAACCAAGCGGCATTTGTCCTTTACTGCGTTATAAAGGTGTTTATCGGCTGTGACAAGCGAGATCTGCTCGCTCTTCGCAAGGGCTAAATAGGCGGCATCGTAGGCTGAACGGTTATAGGTATGCGCTGTACTTAGAATGTCCTGAGCTGCAACTTCCCGCTCAGGTAGGTTAAACGCTTCAAATTCGCGGAGCGCTGCTTGTGCATCGTTTAACTTCGTTCTTCCTCTGGAGATGGCTTTCAAGAGTGCGTTTGTGATCTCAAACCGTAGCAACGGGATGGCAAACAGTTCCAAATTGCCGGAAAGAAACCCCTTCAGAATGCGCAATGAAGCGGATCTGTACGGTTCATCAGGCAGCAGGCTCGCAACCACGACTGAAGCGTCGATGACTAGCCTATCCACCGCGCTTCTCCAGTTCCTTGCGGGAAGGGTAGTAGATGTCTTCCAGGGTTAACCCCTTGAACCTCTCTTCCAGCTTCATCCAACGATCAAGAGCCTCTCTTCGCAACTGAGCTACCGCTGCTCTCTCCAAGAATTCACTTCGCTTACGAGGCCCTGCCGTCTCATCAATCTGTCGGATCACTTCCTCCGAGAGATTCACTTGTGCTCTGATCTTGGTTGCCATCGCCTCTACCTCCATACAGACTGGTTTTACAGCCAAATTATACAGCTATATCAGGAGGTTAACAACCAACGACGCGTCATTCGTAATACGGGAGGTGAGAAGTTGCCCTGATGACAGTCTAGTACTTGCTCACTGAGTACGCGGAAAAGGAATGGACGTTGATCCTTGCCCACGAGCGGGATGAACGAGCCTCCGTCGACTACGACGTAGAGTTAACCTTCTCTTAAGAGGTTGCAGCGCAGCGAGCGGAGGAGTCAGGGCACTTCTTGGAACGGGTTCGCTCGATTTTGCAGAAAGAAAGGCTCGATTGGGTAAGCCCTACCCGAACTTATCTTAGCCTCTTTAAGCCCGATGGTGAGGCCAACTATTCCTTTTCTTAAGCCCTGTCAAAAGACACGTTCTGCCTCCAGTAGCCAGGGTGTGTGATTGCAAGACCAGGCCCCGTATTTTCTGTATTTTCTGTGCCCCCAATTTCATATAACGTTTTCGATATAAGCGAACTTGCGAACCAAGTTGGGTGAAGCGTAGTGAAACCGCTTATGCCGTGTTAGCCGAAGTCGGAGATATATTTCCCCTCCCTATAGCGGTCTAACATATCTTGAAAATTCTCTTATTCTCTTGTAGGCACCCGACCAATAGAGTGGCGGAAGTCGCGGAAACCTGGAATTTTGTGAGAGGCAAATTCAAAATTCACAGCTGCGTCCCGTAGACGATCGCTTAGAGTGAGTACGCTATTCTCTTGGTGGAACCCTAACGCCTCTGGTACTAGCAGTAGGCGGATCCCAGATCTCCAAAGTCTATAGCCGAATTCGATATCTTCATATCCCCAATGACCGTTGAATTTCTCATCGAATAATCCGACCCGGATTGCGTCAGATTTCCAGAACGCCACGTTACACCCATGGAAGCAGTTGTATGGTGCCGGATGCATATCAAAGTAGGCAAACTCCGGTAGCCGACGATCAAGCTCTTTGCCGTCGTTAGAGGCACTTGGGACATCGGAAAATTGATAAATTGTATCGAAAGAAGTACGTATAAGTTCGGGTGTAATAGTAGATGCATCAATGTATCTTCGGTATCCAATAGTAGTAGCAGGCTCGTGCTCAGTGAGATGACGCACATGAGCTTCTATGAACTCTGGCACAGGCAACATGTCAGAATCCAAGCAGATTATTATACTGCCGGACGCCTGCAGAATACCCTTATTGCGTGCAGTAGCCACACGATACCCACACCGCTCCTGTCTGATAGATATGATGTCAAGGCTACCCCTAAAACGTGACAAAAGCTTCTCTAACGGAGGACTGCTACCGTCGTCGACAACTGTGACTTCAACAAGTGAAAGAGGATAACTCTGGACGCTGAGGCCTGTTAGAGTGAGTTCTAATTCACGGTGATTATTGTAACAAGGTATCACAATGGAAACGGTGTTTGAGTTCACCTTTACCCCTTCCTTCTAGTGGACATAGAGCAAACTGCCCACTACTATACCGCTCTTCTATTCTTCCATGTTGATGCGACATTAAAGTCTTGCTAATTGAGGACCCAAACGAGTGACGCTACCCATATCACACAGAATACCCCAGGAAGATAGAACCTGTACATATCCCATGGCTTCAGTATCCCAAAAGGTAAGAGCTTTTCCCACCACGATACCGGAGGCAATTTCATATAAAGAGGATGCTTCTCTGTCCTTATGTATGTACTCTTGCCCATCCACCAGTACCTCCATGCACTGTGCGGTATTCGCTCTCTTTCCTTCAACTCTTGAAAAGCAGCCTCCTCTTGCTCAATCCTTTGGGTCATGGCTTGCCAGAGCTTTATTTCGCGAACCATGTTCCAAGAAGCATTGCACATAAGCACGGCAAGAAAAACACCAATAGCAGGTATAATTGTGGCAAGTAGTTTGCTTTTGTCTATTAGCATGGCAAAACCTGCAAATAATATAGAGCTTGCCAAAAGGAATATATTTGATCTCTCAGCAAGCAGCCGGTCCTGATTTATCATACGCTGATTGATCAACTCGTTAATGCGGAATACTTTTTCCTCTCTATCCATAGCACCTCCGTGGTCGCAGCTCTATTCAGTACTGCTCTAAGAAGTAATGCGTCTTTTATCCATTGCTTCTTTGATATTCCGCCATTGATTGCAAAAAGCCTCTCTTGTCTTTGTTCGTACTCGCCTGAAATCAAGGTATGCTATAAGGAGAAGTATAGCAGCGAATAAGATAACAAACAGATTCCAAGATGACTGTGATAAGAAATAAAGGCTATACCCAAACAGGCCACTACAAATAAGAAAAAGGCCCCAATATATCAAAAAGGCGGGCTCTATAGTTTCTCTACCATAGATCTTCCTGAATTCACTAAGGGCGCTTTCCCACCGAAAATCCCCGTTGCCCTCCAGGAAGACCTGTATATATGTCCCGCAGCGGAAGATGTCCTTTCTTAGTGACGTTAGGAAATAAGCAAAGGGGATAAGAATGAGGAGCGGAGTAAGGAGAATATAAGCGTAGAACAAACTTGGGTCTGCCTTCATATCAGCCCTGCTCTGCAGCCAATAGATAATAATCCCAGAGATAAACGGAACTAGAATCAAGAGACTAATTGTAAACACCTGGATAAACCCATGCACCCGTGATTGAACCTCTTCCCTCAGAACTTTGTATTCTTCAAGTTCGGCGGTGCTTGACATTTCATAAATCCTCTCTTTCTAGATAAGCCGATTTCGGCTAACTACTGGATCTGCGAAACAAATCTCGCCCGTTCTCTCTTCTTAGTATGCTTTGCAGAGCAACTTTCGTCAATTCCCCCTTCCTCCGAAGTCATGGGGGCACACTTCTAGCTCCTTTCATGATCTGGTCCAACGGGCTGACAGTTCTTTCGGGCTGCTGTTTGACAACATGGGTATGGATCTGAGTCGTCTTAATGTTAGAATATCCTAACAGCTCTTGAATATGGCTCGTATCTATTCCGTGCTCCAGCAAGTACGTGTCGAAGTTGTGGCGCAGTGTGTGTACAGTGACTCGCTTCCTGGGTACGGCAGCCCCGGCTGCCTTCTTCACCCAACGCTAGAGCGAGTCGGGCAGCACACGATGTCGTGCCGGACCTTCTCCGAAAGCTTGGACACGCCTTCCCGGAGCCAGAACTTGCTGGTGCTGATTCCGCTTGTTGGCTTTCATAGGTCAGAGAATATTGGTAGAGCGCAAGGCATGTCGCACCTGATTGATCTGTCAGTCCTGGCGGCAGCCTCGAACTTCCTGCAGCGTTATCCCATCATTATCTGTCCGTCGGATACTAATAGCCCAGCGTGTCTACTCCCGCAAGATCGTCGCCCGAAACCCCCAAGAACTATAGTGTACATTTTTGACGCCGCGCACTGAACGAGCTAGTATCGGTGTGTAACCCAAAAGGAACTGTTATGCGGGGTAACGTTGAGCAGCAACGAGTAATTTAGCCTGGGAACGCGGAGATTGTGAAAAGTGTTCAATACGATTACTGTTCGTCCAGCTACTTCAGCCGACGTCAAGGCAGCGATATGTCTGATATATTTGACGATGGGACGGTTGGCAGATTTCCTGTTCGGTTCAGATAAGTCATCAAAAGCGCAAAGCGTACTGGCAGAGCTCTTCGTGAGAGAGGCGAATCGGTTTAGCTACCAGTTTGTCAATGTAGCGGAAATGAGTGGGAGGGTAGTGGGGTTATTGCTTGCTTATTCCGGCAGAGAGATCGAGTCTTTGAGATTCCCAATGGCAAGACAACTGCTTGTCGTATGCGGATTGCCAGGTATGTTTCGCTTCTTACAAAGGGGCCTACCGCTCATGGGGGTAAAGGAAGCGAAAGCCGAGGAATACTTCATCAATAGCCTGGCCGTCCTGCCGAGTTTTCAAGGACAGGGTATAGGTACACACCTGTTGAATTGGGGGGAGAGCAAGGCAAGAACGTTGGGTTTGGGCAAGTGCTCTTTGGCTGTTGAGATTGGGAACAGGCAAGCGAGCAGTCTCTATGAACATCTTGGATACCGGATTGTATCGACTGTCGAGATAGAGCAGTTGAGTCGGCGCATTGGCTATCGAGGTTTTCATCGAATGGTGAAGGAGCTACACTGACTACAACATCTTCATCAGCAGTGAGCGCCGCATAACCAGCGCATGAAGCCGACCTACTAATTGAGAGTGTCCTGTTGTTGCTAGTTTTCATCTTTGCAGCGTTTAGGTTCATGGGTGGTGTTACTGCGAAACCCGCAGGCGGCTTACGCGCGGTCCGTTATGCGTGCATCTCTTGGAGAAACAGGAGAAAGGGAAGTAGATACTATGACACGAAGACAAGGATACAGAGAGCGAGGGAAGGAGCGTGATGATCTTTCTGGAGAACATACGGTTGGCGATCTTGGACAGATAGTACTAGCATGTCTATTCGCGGTTATGTGGATTGCTGACACTTTCTTCTTGAAGTACACAACTGTCCTAAATAGCTATGTGCCACTTGGCATCAGAATATCTCTTGGAGTTGTCTTGCTGGTTCTATCGGGCTACTTGGCAAGAAAGGGCCTGTCTATTGTGTTTGGCGAGAGGAGAGAGAAATCCAGCGTTATCAACAAGAGCGTGTTCAAAGTCGTCCGGCATCCAATCTATCTTAGCGAGATCCTGCTCTATGTTGGCTTCTTGATGCTGAGCATATCACTTGCCGCCGTATTTGTGCTGCTTATCGCGATCCTGTTCCTCCATTACATCTCGCGCTACGAAGAAAGGCTTCTACTTGTTCGTTTTGGGGAGGAGTATAGAGAGTACATGCGGGAAGTGCCAATGTGGCTCCCACGATTGTGGAAGAGACGAGAGAAACTACCGTGATTGATTGTTTGGAACAATACGGGGAAACCGCTAAACAGGATCAACATGATATCGGTGAGACGAATACAGATTGACGAAGGTGAACTGTTCAAGCGCATGAGGCTCACTGCCCTGCGCGAATCACCATTTGCCTTCGCGTCTACCTACAAAGCGGCACTGCGTCGCAGTCCTAAAAGCTGGAGCGAGCAGGCAAACAGTACTGCTCAAGGATCAGACCGGTGCACATTTATCGCCTTTTCCGATGATTCACCGATCGGAATTGCAGCGCTGTATCGAACAGAAGAAAAGAGCCACGTAGGAGAGCTGTTACAGGTGTGGGTATCTCCCGAACATAGAGGCAAAGGAGTTGCTTGCGACCTCATGGACGCTGTGTTTCAGTGGGCTAGTGCGAATGGCTTCCGAGCCGTTGTAACCACCATCGGGGAAGACAACTTGAGAGCGCTGAGATTCTATCAGAAGCATGGTTTCAAGCCTAAGAGCGAGGCTTCACTCGACGGCCCCGATAACGTTGATGTTCTCGTAAAGCTAATCGATGTGGAAGAGGCACGTGCCCCGAACGCGCTGTCCCGCACCGGTGAGGTATGACGTTAAATACCGTTTCAGAACGACCATTGTTCTCAAGTTGAGCGACTTAAGAAACTACAATTGAGAAAAAAGTGGACAGGCTACTTTTTGCTAAATGGCTAGTAGGTCATAGCTTGTGGCTCGTAGCTGGCTAACACCTAATAGGCCACATGACAGCACTTCCTAGTCACCCAGATGACAGCGCTTCCTAGTCACCTAGGCTTCCGTATTATGGTGGTAAACCGCCGGTTAAGGAGAACGCGATGGCCAAAAAACAAGCGCTGAAAAGCGCCTACGACAGATCGTTGTGGCGGTGCTTCACGACGTTCCAACGCGTGAGGTTGCACGGAAGTTTCAAGTCGCTCTTGGTACTGTGCAGTTCTGGCTTCGACGTGTCGCAGATCTCAATGCGCGGTCCATCCGTTTCTACGCCCTACGCCGCCGAGAGGCAGCCTGGCAACCACTTCTTTGTGAGGTCCTCTACATACTCCCAAGGCGAAGGTTCAATGAGTGACCAGGACATGCTGTCACTTGTCAATCAACAAACGCTAAGATGACCAGGAGGCGCTGTCACCTGGCCC
>JAUVYF010000007.1 GCA_030603215.1 Candidatus Bipolaricaulota bacterium | reverse complement strand
AAAGACGGTAGCCAGTGATGCGTGGAAGACACAGGATTATGGAGTATGGATTAAGGGAAAAGACACGAAAACCCAGTCGGGAATCGAGAAAAGGCGAGTTGAATAGTTGATTGGTTGAATGGTAACAAGGGATTTGTATGTGCCGATCACATGACCCAATGTAGGGGCAACCCTTGTGGTTGCCCTCGTATTAACCGGTACGACATCGTGGTCCGACGCCCCCACAATCGATCCATCATCGGACAACACGACATCATGGGCAGGCACCACGTTATTATCGTCGATGATCACGTGCAACGTTGCTCATCAGGGACTGGCTGCTTTTCAAGTAACTTGAGAGAAAAGATGCCTGTCCCTGTCTTCCGACGCTACACACGGTCTAACAACTGACAACTGCCTTCTCACCCTCACCTAGCCTGTAGTTCCCCTAAAAAGATGGACACACCGAAAGGTTAGAGGTAAAAAGAAAGGAACTTGGAGGTGTGTAGTGGATAAGAGGAAGGGCAGAAGAACCTTTGACAAGGAATTCAAGAAGGGAGTAGTCTCCTTGGTTACAGACAAGGGGCGCATGGTTTCAGAGCTAGCACGGGATTTAGATATCCACCCCAATGTGATATATCGATGGAGACAGGAATACCTGCAAGACATCGAACATGCATTTCCCGGTAAAGGATACATGTTACCCGCAGAAGAGGAACTACGAACATTAAGGAAGAAACTAACGGATGTAACAGAGGAGCGTGACATACTAAAAAAAGCGTTGGCCATCTTCTCACAACACCCTCGATGAAATACCAGTTCATTGACAGATACCGCACCATATATCGAGTAGAGAAGATGTGCCGGATATTAAGAGTGGGTCGCAGTAGTTATTACACATGGAAGAAACGGGGAAAGAGCATGAGAGAGAAGACCAATGACCGTCTTGTCTTAGAGATCAGAGCGATCCATGAAAAGAGCCGCAAGACCTATGGTAGTCCCAGGATTACTGCTGAACTGCGTGCCAAGGATATCAGATGCGGTAAGAACCGTGTTGCCCGTCTTATGCGTGAGAACCAAATAGCGGCAAAGACAAAGCGCAGATTTAGGATTACCACGGATTCAAAGCATAGGTTAGCGATATCCCCGAACCTTCTCCATCAAGACTTTACTGCCCGTGCTCGTCATAAGAAGTGGACGGGAGACATAACCTATGTTTGGACAATGCAGGGCTTCATGTATCTTGCTGTCGTGTTAGATTGTTTCAATCGTGAGGTTGTCGGCTGGTCAATGCGAACAAGGATGACAAGGGATATGGTGATAGAAGCCCTTGCCATGGCTATCAACCGAAAGAGACCACAGAAAGGGTTAGTCTTTCATTCAGATCGGGGGAGTCAGTATGCGAGTCATGAATTTAGAAGGCTTCTGGAAAAGCATCATTGTATCCAGAGCATGAGCGGCAAGGGAAACTGTTACGATAACGCGGTAACAGAAAGCTTCTTCCACACATTAAAGACGGAACTTATGTACGGTGAAACATACAACAGTCGATCGGAGGCACGTGAGAGCATCTTTGAATACATAGAGATATTCTACAATCGTGTCAGGAGACATTCATATTTGGGATATGTTTCCCCTGTTGATTTTGGCAGGTTGTCTATGGTAGCTTAACTTGGTGTCTGTTATTTCGGGGGAAGATCAGCCTCTCCCTTCATCGAGGGAGAGGGATGATAAGGAGTCTTCCCTCCCCGACCTCGCCCCGTGTAGTAGTAGGATTGGAGTTACTACATGGGGTCAAGGAGGGCATTCAAGGGAGGGGGAGTAAGAGACAGTGATGAGTGATGGGTGATGGGTAACGGGTGATGGCGAATGGCGAATGGCGGATATCGGATCTGAAACAGAACTCCTGAAAGGCAAAGATAGAACTCTGAATTGCGAATGGCGAATTTGAAAGCAGAAAACCCGAAGCACGAATATTGGAATTGCAGATTCGGGCTTCTCTTGACTGTCTTACCAGGTATGCAATTCCATCTTCGCAATTCGAGACTCGCCCTTATTTCCAATGTCTAAACGGTCTACGTATTCTTGTGTTCAACTAACAACTGATCGCTGTTTACTGAGAACTGATGACTTTCTTTTTCTGGTTTCCTCTGCGGTAAAATGACTTTGTTTCTAGCAGTAAGACATCTTTACTTTTAACCCGTTTTCTGCCTTCCTCCGCGGTTAACTGCTTGTTCGAGCGGCTTTCCATGCCTCGATATCTTCAAACCGCTTAATTGCCATAATCTCTCCTGTCTTCACCGGCTTTCAGACGTTGGACGATTATCTTCTCTGCGGTTTGGCAGTGTCTTACCATGGAAAGCCCAAGAATCGAAGAGACGGGCGGTAACCAACATAATCTCTTCGATAATGCCGGAGGTGGGACTTGAACCCACACAAGGTTTTAACCTCACAGGATCCTGAATCCTGCGCGTCTGCCAATTCCGCCACTCCGGCTGACAACATACTAAATCAGTGTAAGTAGCCGGTCAAGTCATGTCAAGAAGGGCTCCATTGGGGCAATCAGCTCGTCCGCTCGCGCCATGCGGGAAACTCACTCCGGAAACGCCCTTCCGCGGCAAGATCAATCTGTGCACGAAGCACTCCTTCGCCATTCCCTAGAGCAGCAATCTTAACCCCCCACGGATCCACGACCATGCTTCTGCCTAGCAGTCCTCGGCCAGCACTATTACAGGCGATAACATAAGCCTGATTCTCTGTCGCTCGCGCCCGGCAAAGAACTTCCCATGCCTCCACGCGACTCAGCGGCCAAGCCGCCGGAAGGAGAAATACTTCTGCGCCTTTCACGCTCATTTCTCTGAAGAGTTCAGGGAAACGAAGATCATAGCAAATGGCAATCCCAAAACTGCCTAGTCCTGTTTTCACCACCCTGCCACCGTCTCCCGGAGAGAGGATCGCTCGTTCCTTAGAGCCATAGTTAAGCAAGTGCGTCTTCCGGTAACAGTCAAGAACATTTCCTTCACGATCCAAGAGTATCGCGGTGTTGTAAAGACTTCCCGCACATTCCTCAATGAAGCTCCCCCCCAGCACATAGGCTCGCAGATTCTCTGCAAGCTTTGCCAAGAAACAGACGGTTTCACCCTCTAGTGTCTCGGCCCTGCTATGGTAGGAAGCAAAGTTATAATACCCAACCCGCCACAGTTCGGGCAGGATTATAAGATCTACCTCGCCCACCCGGTAGAGGAGTCGGTTGATCCGTTCTGGCCAATCCGTATCCTTCGCGCTAGAAATTGCCAGTTGCAGAAGCGCCACGGTAAACGTCTGTTGTTCCTGCTGATCCATCATCGCTTACATTCTAACCCGAGCGCCCACAAGCCTGCAAAGAGAGATTAATGACGGCATCTCACAATATACAGTAGCCAAGGTCTCAATAATCGGCAGCAAAAGCGACGTTCTGAGAATACGCCCGAGAGGATTCGAACCTCCGACCTTCGCATCCGGAGTGCGACGCTCTAATCCACTGAGCTACGGGCGCAGATCTGGCGGAGGGGGCGGGATTTGAACCCGCGGATGAGCTCTGAACCCATCGACGGTTTAGCAAACCGTTGTCTTAGACCTCTTGACTACCCCTCCGATTACTAGCCATTCTACATGTGAGAGAAGTTCCAGTCAACCTTGCGGTGTCTTGCGGGTTTCTGCATGTTCCCGATACGACTATGCAGTGACACGGCTTAGAAAAACGACTGGGGCAACTTGGCACCGCTTCATCCCTCGTTGCAGATCCCCTCATCAGTCACTAGTTCTCAGTTTTCAGTCCTCAGCAAACAGCTATCAGCTTTCAGGAAAGAGCTATCAGCGGTCAGCGAGAAAAGCAGCTATCAGGAAAGGAAGCTATCAGCGGTCAGCAATCAGCTCGCGATTCCTTACTCAACCAATCAACCAATCAACTATTTCCCTACTCAACTGCCTCACCGCTCCTGGTCTTTTACCCATTACCCATCACGTGTTACTCTTCACCGTTTTTCGACTCTTGGCTCTTCACTCACAACGTATCGATCTAGCCAGTACGCAGGATCGGTCGGGTAAGGCAAGTTGGGCCGCCTTCTGCTTTTAGTGAGATCTCGTTGCCTACATAGGTTAATACCTCGAATCCTACTTGTTCAAGCCGCCTCTTGGTAATCGGGTTCCCCGCAAGCATCACGCAGCTTGTCGGTGTGAGGGAAAGAACGTTCGCCGCCATAGTTAGGAACTCCTCATCCGTTACCTCGACAAAGCTAAATCCACGGCTGTGTAACTCTTGCCAGAACGGGATCGGTATAAGAGACGGATAGACAACCGCGGCCTTCTCTCCGATGATACTGATGAACGACATCAGGTGCAGGCAAGCATTAGGCCCCTGGAAGTAAGGAAGAGGAACTGGGATTACCGTTACCTCCAGGGCGTGCATCGCCAGCGTTAGCTGTCGCAAACCCTCCGCATTGGTGCGGAATCCCTGGCCAACAGCAAGGGTATCGTGGTCGATCCACAGAAGATCTCCTCCTTCTGCGGTCGCATCGCCATGCAGCTTGTAGAAGATCGGAATTCCAAGGCTTTCAAATCGTCGACCAATTGCCTCTTCTTCCCCATGTCGAAGCAATTTCCCCATATGCAGGAGGATCGCCCCGTTATCGGTTACGAGCGCGGGATCATGAACGTAGATCGCATCAGCCCTCTTAGGCTGTGGCTCTTCATGATAGATAACCTCCGTGCCAGCCCGCCGCAGAAGCTCAACGAGCCGCTCATGTTCCTTCAGGGCAATCTCCAGATTCGGCCGACCGGTGTAGTGCCACCTTGTCGCATCGCTTACGGCAAATGCAGAATCAGGGCGCTTGACAAGAACCCGCCGCAGATAGCCAGCCATGTTTTGGCATCCATAGGCCCGGTTTATTCTTCCTCCCTCGGTGTAGAATGTCTAAGAATTGATGCGAGATTCATCACTCCATACACGATCTCGTCATCAGCGCAAACCTCTCTGCCAACTTTGGGATCGGAGGCCAGGCTCCACTGAATTCGGTAAAGACACATAACAGCCTCTATTTAAGACTGTGGAAGGGGATAATTGTTCTATAGCTTTAGTAGGAGCGAGCAAAATAAGCGAGACCAACTGCCGGCTTACCGCAAATGGGACAGCTTTTTCCACGCGGATCCCAATCCTTGTTCTCTGTAATCGGGTAGCACCGCGATGAGCTCTTCGTCTCCTCCTTAATCTTCTGCTCACACTCCGAAGTACCACAGTGAGGAATGAGGGCCCAGCCATCGGTTACAATCTCCTTTAACTCATCGTAGGAGTTTGCCCGATGTAGGTGGGCATCGCGAAACTCTGTTGCCTGTGCCAGCATGTGATTCTGGATATCAGCCAATAGCTCAAGGACTCTCTGCGCAATCCCGTCTTGCGATACAGACTGCTTCGCGTCCTTCCCTTCCATGTCACGTCGTGCAAGGATTGCCGTACCGCTCTCAACGTCACGCGGACCAATCTCCATACGCATCGGAACCCCGCGCATCTCCCAGTCGTTGAACTTGAAGCCAGGTGTCATCCCCTCGCGCTTATCGATGTGCACTCGCACGCCCGCATCCACAAGCACGTCACGTATGTCATCGATCGCCTTCATCACCACACCTCGCTGATCAACAGTCCGCCAGATAGGGACGATCACCACCTGTATCGGAGCAAGATGAGGAGGAAGACGCAGTCCCTTATCATCGCCATGTGCCATGACAATCCCGCCCACCATGCGAGTGCTCACCCCCCATGAGGTGGTATAGCAATACTTGAGTTTGTTCTCCTCGTCAACAAACTTAATATCAAAGGCACGCGCAAAGTTCTGGGCGAGGTAGTGTGATGTCCCAGATTGCAGAGCCCAGGTATTCCCCATCATCGCCTCAATAGTGAACGATCTGCTGGCGCCCGCGAACTTCTCCTGCCCACTCTTTTCTCCCTTGATCACTGGGATCGCTGCATCCTTCACCGCAAAGTCAGCGTAGATATCAAGCATGCGTATCGTCTCTTCTTCCGCCTCTTCCTCGGTAGCATGTGCCGTGTGCCCCTCTTGCCATAGAAACTCCGATGTGCGCAGGAATAGACGTGGTCGCATCTCCCAGCGAACAACATTCGCCCACTGATTTATGAGAACAGGAAGGTCACGATAGGAGTGAATCCACTGCGAATAGGCGTGGCCGATCACCGTCTCTGATGTCGGACGAATGGCAAGCGGTTCATCAAGTTTCTTACCCCCGGCATGGGTAACAATAGCAAGTTGGGGTGCGAATCCCTCCACATGCTTTGCTTCCTTTTCGATGAAGCTCATCGGAATGAACAGCGGGAAGTAGGCATTCCTATGTCCGGTGGCCTTGAATCGTTTGTCAAGCCCACTCTTGATATTCTCCCATAGCTCGTACCCATAAGGCTTGATAATCATGCACCCACGAACCGCTGCATAGTCAGCCAGGTCTGCCATCTTGACCACATCGGTGTACCATCGGGAGTAATCTTCAGTGCGCTTAGTTACGCCTTGTGCTGCCATAAATTCCTCTCCTCTTCCCGATAGTCATGCAATCGCACAACCCGGAATTTCACATGCAAGATGCACTAGTAGTTCATGTCCTTGTTGGCGGAGGGGGCGGGATTTGAACCCGCGGAACACGATGGTTCGCCGGTTTTCAAGACCGGTGGTTTAGTCCGCTCGCCCACCCCTCCAAGAATCATTATACACATTGCTCTTCTGTTCCTCACACGCCTAGAGAATGAAGAACAATCGAGTCTTTCATTCGATTATCCCGCCACCAAGAAGGCGTGCCCCATCATAGATGGCAACAATCTGGCCAGGAGTAATTGCTCTCTGTGGTTCATCAAAGTGAATGGAGAATCGCTCGTTATCCAAAGGACATAGAGTACAAGCGGAGGCCGGTGAGCGGTAACGAATCTTTGCGCCAACACGTGATTCAGCACGCATGGCCTCTGCAAAAAGAAAGTGCCTCTCTCTAGCGACAAGGCTGCTCGTGTAAAGGTCTTCCTCTTGTCCCACAATAAGTGCGTTTCTTGTCTTATCAATGCCAATTACATACAGTGGGCGCTTTGCCGTAACCCCAAGACTTCGCCGTTGGCCAACAGTATAGCAAGGGAGGCCCCTGTGTTCCCCAAGGATATGTCCCTGCCGATCGAGTATTGGCCCGGGGGTAAGATCCTTCGAAGAAAACAGAAAATCGGCACGGCCCGCTTGGATAAAACAGAGGTCCTGACTTTCCGGAAGGGATGCTGCGCGTAACCCTTGAGCATCGGCAATGGCGAACACTTCCTTCTTGGTCATCCCTCCCACTGGAAAGACAAGGCGACCCAAATCCTTTGCTTTCAACCCGTACAAGAAATAGGACTGATCCTTCTGCGAATCTCTCCCTTTACAGAGATGGAGTAGTCCATCCTCTGCCCTGATGATTTGCGCATGGTGACCAGTCGCCACCCGGTCAAAGCCATGCTCAGCAGCATAATGCAGAGCAAGATCAAAGCGTAAGTAACGATTGCACCGGCCGCAAGGATTGGGGGTCTCTCCAAGGAGCGAGAGCTTGACAAAATCGCGCAACACAAGGTCGTAGAATTGTGCGCTGACATCGATCGTATGATGAGGAATTTCAAGCTCGCGTGCAGCAAGACTTGCAGTGTTGGCCAGGCAACGCCCCGCTCTCTCCAGGTAATGGGGAGCCCCAGAAAAGGACCACAACAAAAAAGTGATTCCCTCAACTTCATAACCCTGTTCTTGCAGTAGATGCGCGGCTACAGTGCTATCCACACCGCCACTCATGCAGACAACGACGCGCTTGTTCACATTACCTCTTGTTCTCGACAGGCACAATGCACAAGAACTCGAATGGAGTAGGGCCAGCGTTTAGGAATTGATGTTTCTCCATTGGAGGCACGTAAACAAAATCTCCCTTCTCAACTGGGATTTCGTCATCTTGAGATTTCACTCTCCCCTTTCCAGTCAGGACAAAAACCTCGTGCTCCCAAGGATGAGAATGACTCGGGCTGTGGCCACCTTCTTTGAGCACAAACAGACGCATCACAAAATTGCCTGCGCCTTGATCCGGCCCTATTAGAACTTGCTTGGTTGTATTACAAACCGTCTTTCCATCACTAAGGTCAAGCGCAGCTACCTTTCTACTTTTGCCTTTTACAATCATTATTCCTCCACCTACAAGGGACAGGCAATGAGTGGAACAAGCATCTCCTGGGGCGTCATCCCACCATGCATCCCTCTGAGCTTGGCACCGTTCTTGTATGGATAGTAAAGAGCACGCTTACCCGTGGAAAGAGCGATAAGATCACCGATACGATCATAGATCCGCGACCCTGGCTCCCCCAGCCCAAACAGACCCTGAGCAAGTGCATCTCGAGAGTCGATGCATACGATATCTGCGGCAAAATTCTTGTTGATACATCCGGCTACAGCAGCTTTCTTACCCGTCTTTACAAATAGATATGAGGCCCGTGTTTCTCCCACTGGGGGCATGACAAGATTTTGCTCTAGTTCTGGATAGTCACAAATTGATAGATAGTCAGACTCCTCCATCCCCACAAATCCATGGTCCGCACACAGAATCAACAGTGTGTCTTTACTGTCTTTCAGCTCGCGCTCTAATGCCGCATCGATTGCCCGGAACTCAGCAACAAGTTCCTCGCCCCCTGGCCCATACGTATGCGCAATGGCATCCATTGCTCCCCAATAAAGACTCACAAAGACTCTATCACTCGCCTGTTCCAGCACTCGACGAGCGATGACAAGCATATCCGACAGATTAACCGCAGGACTAACGCGGTCAACCCTCTTATAAAGAATTGAGGACAGCCCACTCGACGCGATATGCCTGCTCAATATCAGATGCGTCTGCACGCCCATCGCGCTTAGTTTCTCGTACACCGTGGGAACTCCAAGGAAAGTATCAAGATCCATTCCCGCTTTGACCGCAGAGTTGCTCTCACTGTTGCCCAGAAGCGACAGACGTACCATATTGGTAATCGCGCAGGTTTCCTTAAGGTACAGACGATACCCTAGCATCCCATGCTCTTGGGGTGTACATCCGGTGCTATAGGTTGCCAAGGCAGTCGCTGTTGTGGCAGGAAAGACAGAAGTAAGTGGAAGGAAAGACCCATCTCTTATCAGATGATGCAAATAGAGGTCCTCAAAACGATCGAGAAGATCACATAGGTACAGGTAGCCCAACCCGTCTATAACAAATAGAACCACTTTCTTGAACCCTGAATCAATCAAAGAAGAGAGTTCCGAGTTCAACAAGGGCGCTCTTGTGCTCGAGAGACCATACAGCGAACATGCAAGATCGGGAATAGCATCAATGCAGAAACCCTGATAGTCGGGGATAACCAGCTTTTCTTTCGGCAGTCCTGGAAGGCTGGCACTGCGCAGTCTAGCTTCAATAGCGCTTTTCTTCAACATAGAGCTATTATAGGCTTTGTCAGGGATGATTGAAACCATATACCCAGCTTCATCCGGTGGACATGTTGTTGCCACATATGGCCATCATGGTTATCAGAGCAAATGCTTCAGCTCTGTGAGGCTCTTTATATCTCCGCCATCTCCATTGCGAGTGATGATAATGGGAACAAGTGAGGCGGCACGAGCAGCCTGGGCATCCTCGGGCTGGTCTCCGATATAATAGCCATGGACCACTCCAAGGATCGCTTTCAGGCGTTCAAGCAGGTTTGGAGCAGGCTTGGCAAACTGAATGTCACTCAATGTAGTCCCGCGACCGATCCAAGTGTCGAATATACGATCCAGAGAGAAGTAGGCAACTACTCGATCCACTACTATTTGCGGAGAATTGCTTACAATGCCAATCCGATAGTTGGGGTCTGTCGCCAACTCTTCCAGGGCGACAACATCACGATAAAGGGGAATTTCGCCTGCTTCAAGTGCAGCAAGTTTACCCGCAACATAATTGGCATCACGGCGATTCCACAATTCCTCTGCATTGTCAATCCCAAACTTCCTACAGATGGCCCCAGCATTGTTGCGCAGATTCTTGATATACAACAAACGAGCATTTTCTTCTGTTTCTGGGATGCCAAACTCCCGCAAAGTCTGGTTGAATAGCTCCACAAACCAATTACCTTGGCTAAGGTTATCTGAATCCAGGATAACTCCGTCCATATCAAATCCAAGTAACTTTGTCATTGCCTGGTGACCGTACGTTCAACCCTTATACCGAATTTACGTAATCCGGCAATAAACTCCTCGTGCGGTACGTGAGTTTCTTGTTTGAGCGTGCCACATTCATTGATCCCTCCACTCGCAAGCATAAAAACAACCTGAGCCGCAGGAAACCCGGTTGTACGCATCAGCGCAGAAAGCCCGGTCTTCTCATCGAAGTGATCAATTATCTGGTAGCACACTTCCACCGCTTGGTCATCCATGCTTCCGTTTGCCGTCACGCGCAACAACATAACATCCGGCTCATCAAATGAAAGATTCTCACTCAATAGCCGTACCGCTAGTTCTCGTGGGCTTACCTCAACTTCGTTTACCAGCCGTGGCGTTGTATCAAAAAAACCAAGCTTTGCCATCGCGCTGATCTTCTCAAGATGCCCTGGATAACGAATCGTTTTGTAATCCAGGTTGGCCACTCGGCCAAGCATCGTCTGCGGCAAAGTGGAAGTACCTCCTGAGGTGTGAAATGCTTCCAGACGTTCATACCCGGGGAACGAAATCTCTTCTGGTTCCGTCAAAGATGACAGCTTAACAGCTTTTCCATCACGGATAATGGTCGCTTGTTCCATGTATTCGTTGATCAAACCATGGGCAGAGAATACGACCTGGTAGTCAAGGGGTGGGTGCGGGCACTGAGGAAGTCCACCTACTCGGATCTTAACCACCTCTATATCTGTAAGTTCGGCAATTGCTCCCGCAGTAAGGATATTAACCAAGCCCGGGGCAAGACCGCAATCAGGGATTATTGTTACTCTTGCTTGTTTTGCCTGTTCATCAAGGGCAAATTCCTTTTCTACTATACGGTTGTTCCCTCCAAGATCGCAGAAATGAGTACCGCTAGCTACTGCTGCCTGCGCAAGTGAAAGATTAAGAAAATAGGGTACAGCACTTATTGCAGCTACGCATCCACGCATTGCTTCACGTACAGCGCGAGGGGCAGTTACGTCTAACCGCATAGGAATCACCCTCTTATCTGATAACCAATTCGCAATCTGCTCGGCTTTCTTCACTTTCCGATCGACAAGACAGATTTCATCAATCTCCTCGCGTTGAGCTAGGTTGAAGGTAATTGCCCGCGCCATCATCCCAGCACCAATCACCATTATTCTCATCAACTCCCTCCCCAATGCGTCGTATTCTAATCTTTAGAAGTTATTCCCTTTACTGCTTTAAGTACATTCTACCCGTTCTCCTTCGGCAAACAACGACTCACTAATGCGTGGCACACCAAGTAGCTAATGTATCCCTCTCATAAGTACTTCAATTGCCGAGAGCGGCTCTGGGGGAGACTTGCTACCGGCTGACAGATATACTATCAACAGAGCAGTCAGACCGAGAGGGGTTTCGTGTCAGATGAGATATCAAGCCGCAATTCAGTCGCTGATAAACAGAGGATACCGCCTGGTCAACACCAAAGCGGAAACAGATCTTTCGATCCACGCTTTCTTGACCGAGCTAGTCGACAAAGGACTGGGAGAGCTTGAGGTCAGCGTTGTTGAACTAACCCCCGATAAGGCTCTGGTTCGCATGGTAGGAGCAGACGGTTTTGTCCGTTCAGAGAAACCACACTGCACCGCATACAGGAAACCTCCCAAGAAGCGCAAGGCTGCTACTCAGGGAAAAGAACCTCGTATGAAGCCAATAGCACTGTATGGGATCGTTATTCCGGGGAAGAGCGGTGGCAAACAACGACAAACACTCAATGACAAGACACATCCGCTATTGAGTAACGCGTGCGACAGAACTGAGTCGGGAAAGATTGATTGGGAACTGTGTGGCGTTCCTCCGGAGCTGGAGAATTCAGCGCCATTGAGTCTTAAACTAGAAGCAACCCTCGATCATTTTGGTATCGCGCTCACAGAATTTGCGCGAATCGCAAAGGTAGATGTGAAACTAGTAAACCGTCTGTATCAGGGAAAAGTGAAACGCCCACGCTCCAATGAATCCAAGGACAGGATTGAGACCCTTCTACACTCTCTATGGGAGAATAACGGCGAAATCGGATAAGCGTTAACCTACAACTTATATCCAATCTTTCGCAGGAACGATTTGCGCTCAGCGATATCAGTCTCCGTTTCCACTCCCTTCGGCGAAATGCCATCAACCACACCAAGTATCCCGCGCCCCTTCTCTGTTTCGGCGATGACTACCTGCACTGCGTTGGCAGTGGCGCAGTATATGCTACACACTTCCGGGACTTGCTTGATCCTATTCAATACGTTGATTGGGAAGGTCCCGTCTAGGAATATGATGAACGCGTGTCCAGCCCCAATCTCCTCTGCGTTGCCGATAGCAAGGTCAATTAGCTTCTGGTCAGTTCCAGAGTAACGAACAAGCGCCGGGCCAGACGCCTCACAGAATGCTATCCCAAACTTGATTCCCGGTACTGCGGTGACTAGTGCCTCGTGCAAATCCTCTACTGATTTGATGAAGTGCGCTTGACCAAGGACAAGATTCAATCCTCGTGGATTATCAACTTCAACAACCCTAATCTCCATGCTTACTCCCATGAACAATATGCGCTATTGCATCAGCGGTTAGGGAGATTTCGTATTCTTCCCTTTTGTCCATATTCTTGATTCTGCCTTGTTTTGAACTAAGTTCATCTTCGCCAAGCACAATCAAGTAACGTGCTTCGATTTGATCGGCATAGCCAAGTTGCTTGCGCAAGGATCGCCCACGGTAATCAAGGTCAACCGATATTCCCTGACTACGCAAGCTTTGTGCAAGCGTAAGGGCAAGCAACCGTCCCTCTTCCCCCAACGCAGCAAGAAACAGGTCGAGCCGCTTTTCTCGCCCAAAGGACTTGTTTTTTTTCTGTAGAACAAGGATCAATCGCTCCATCCCCCCGGCAAAACCAACGCCGGGAGTAGCTGGGCCGCCTAGCAACTGAACCAATCCATCGTACCTTCCTCCGCCAAGCAAGGCATCTTGGGCGCCAAGCTCCTTAGAGATGAGTTCAAACACGGTGCGCGTGTAGTAATCCAGCCCGCGGATAAGGCGTGCATCAAGCCTATAATTCAATCCTAGCTTATCCAAGTAACCTTGTACCTCTACAAAGTGTCGATCGCAGTCGGCACACAAGTAGTCAATACTAGCTGGCGCCTGTTGAATATACGGCTGACAATGGCTTTTCTTACAGTCAAGAATGCGTAACGGATTAGAATCATAACGCCTTCGACAGTCCGTACACATCTCATCAATGTGGGCGGCAAAGTAACCGGATAAGGCCTTCTTGTAACGTTGTCGATCCTCCGCGCAACCAATACTATTCAATCGCAGCGACAAGCCAGAAAGACCCAATATATCCATCAATGTCCAAGCAAAGCTTATTACATCTGCATCCAATGCTGGATCAAGTGAGCCAATTGCCTCTACCCCATACTGATGAAATTGACGACTACGCCCTTTCTGCGGTTTTTCATAACGGAACATTGGCCCAATATAGAAGAGTTTTTGGAACGGTTCCGTAACATGAAGGCCATGTTCAAGATAGGCTCGCGCAACTGACGCTGTTGCCTCTGGCCGTAAGGTTAAGCTACGATTCTTCTTATCCAAAAAGGTGTACATTTCCTTATTTACGACATCTGTCTCTTCGCCAATACCACGCGAGAAGAGTTCGGTATGCTCCATAAGGGGTAGGCGGATCTCGCGATAATAGAAACATGCGGCTACTTCACGTACCTTTTCCTCAACCTGCTTCCAGTAGCCAATCTCGCCTGGCAAGATATCGCGCATCCCGCGAACCGATTCGTACTTCATCCAATCTCTTGCAGCACATTGATCATTTCAATCAAGCTTTCCGCCGCCTGCGCTCCCTTGTTTCCTAGTTTCGTACCGGCTCGCTCAATCGCTTCCTCGACAGTATCAGAGGTAATGACGCCAAATGACACTGGAATAGCTACTTCCATGTTAACTCTGGCCAGCCCCTTGGTGATTTCACTAGCAATATATTCAAAGTGCGGGGTCGCCCCTCGAATTACCGCAGCTAGCGCAATTACCCCATCGTAACGGTTTGTATTAGCCATCTGTCTTACTGCCTTAGGAACCTCAAAGGCACCCGGAACCCAGCATACATCCGTTGATTCCTGTGGCACATTTGACCGCTTCAGCCGATCGAGTGCTCCATTAAGAAGCCTACTTGTGACGAAATCATTGAACCGGCTGACAACAATTCCTACTCGCTGGCTATGTCCATCCAGTTTTCCTTCATACGTATTTCCCATACTCATCCCTCCTTAGGCCATCTCTTCGTCCTGTAGCTAATCCGCAAGACTACTCTAGACATTTGTCAGGCGGTGCCCCAGTTTTTCCTTCTTGGTCTTCAAATAGTGACGGTTATGTTCATTCGGAGAGGCCTCAATAGGGATCTGCTCTATAATCTGCAGGCCGTAACCAGAGAGGCCGATTACTTTCTTTGGGTTATTGGTGAGAAGACGGATGGTGGACAGGCCCAAATCGCACAAGATCTGAGCGCCAATACCATAATCACGCAGGTCGGCCCCAAAGCCAAGCCGCTCATTTGCCTCCACGGTATCCAGGCCCCGATCCTGTAGTTCGTAGGCACAGACTTTATTGCTTAAGCCAATTCCCCTTCCCTCCTGTCGCATGTACAGGCACACCCCACACTCTTCCTGCTCAATCATATCAAGGGCACGGCGCAGCTGATCTCCGCAGTCACACCGCAGCGAACCAAACACGTCACCGGTAAGGCATTCTGAGTGAACCCGAACCAAGACGTTCTTCTTCCCGGCGACATTTCCCTTCACCAAAGCCACATGTTCTTCGTCTTCTATTGGGCTGGAGTAACTATAGATCTTAAAATCACCATAGATAGTAGGAAGCTCCGCGCTCGACGTCCGCGCAACCAAGGGTTCATTCCGCTTTCTATAACTAATCAGATCGGCAACGCTGGCAATACCTAGATTGTGTTTATCCGCTAGTATTTTCAGTTGGGGCAAACGCGCCATGGTTCCGTCATCATTTAGCACTTCACAAAGGACGGTAGCCGGTTTTAGGCCGGCCAGCCGCGCCAGATCAACTGCGGCCTCCGTGTGTCCACTACGCTTGAGCACGCCTCCCTCACAAGCAATCAGTGGGAAGATATGCCCAGGGCGAGCTAGATCATCTGGATGTGTCGCCTCATCCATCATTACCTGTATTGTACGAGCCCGATCTTGAGCAGATATACCAGAAGTTACGCCATCGCGCGCATCGACGGATACGGCAAAATGGGTTCCATGCAAAGCGGTGTTCTCGGAGACCATCGGGCCCAGCGCGAGGAAATGGGCTCGCTTTCTATCGATGGCCAAACAGACCAATCCACGGCCGTACTTGGACATGAAATTGATCGCATCTGGGGTAACATGATCGGCTGCTACCATCAGATCGCCTTCATTCTCCCTGCTTTCCTCATCAACGATTATCAGCATTTCCCCGGCACTAAATCGCTTGATCGCTTCCTCTATTTCAATGGACACTTTTTATCATCCCTTCTACATACTTTGCTAAGATGTCAAACTCCAAGTTCACCGAATCTCCCTTGGCTCGATACTGTAGATTTGTTAAGGCAAGTGTTTGCGGGATCACTGCGCAGCGAAAATCATCTTTGCTGACAGCAAATGGGGTAAGACTAATTCCGTCCACACTCACCGCCCCCTTATCTGCTACATAGCGACAAAACTCACGGGCAAAGGAAAATATGAATACCCGGCCTTCTCGAGCGCGAAAAAAGCCTCGCACTCGACCAATTGTATCAACATGCCCAAGCACAATGTGTCCGTCAAAGGCCCTCTCTGGGCCAACCGGAAGCTCTAAATTAACCGGCGTCCTCTCCCTCAATCTTCCGATTGTAGTACAGGAAAGGGTCTGTTGTGAGATGCCTGCCGAAAACGTTCCGGCCGATAGCTCGCTAACAGTCACGCAAACCCCATTCACCGCGATGCTTGCCCCTACAGTCAATCGTTCCCGGATCGACGCGGGCACTTCCACTTCAAGGACACCCGTCCTTCGTCTACGCAACACTCCTAGGTTCTGAATAATCCCTGTAAACATCGACACTAGGAGTTTACTGCAAGGCTTCGCCCCTATCAACGGAGTTGCAACCTTCTAGTCACTAGGATACCCTATCACAAGGAGGTTATATTGAGAAAAATCCATGCTTGGTTAACGATATTCATTGCATTGTCTTTCCTCCTCTTACTGGGAGTCCCGAGCTGGGGAGTAGAAAGAGATCTAACCTATAGGATTTACCAGTCCGGCAACTATCAAGAGATTGAAGTCAGGACAGCCCTAGCAAGTTATGTTTTTTCAGAAGAGAAAGGCACGCTACGAAGCGTGTTCTTGACCTTCTCTGCCTATGGGTCAAAATCAAGCGAGCTTGTGCCAGGGACAAGGACAGATCCTGATGATCTAGAGAGGCAATATGTGGCCAACACCGTATTTCCATTTACCCTACTAGTAGATGGCGCGGAAGTCGACTGCGTGCTTTCTACCCCGATACAAGCCTATGAAGATGAAGTCATTGTTGAATTCAAGGGTGAAGCGGGTGGCATTGGTTTCATAAAACGTTTTACCATCCGTAACGATCCTTACTACACGGTTGACATGGAGCTCGTGATCGATAACCCGGATGGGGAGGATTCCGCTTCCACATTACATATGGTCCTCGCAGATCATCTGCCTGGCAAGAACACTCCGGATTTAGTATATCTATTCGATGATGCCCCAGCAGAAGTCCTGCTTGTTCCAAACTCCTATGCCTCGTTTGGTGGGCTCGGGTTGATGGACAAACAAACCGTCTTCTTCCTCCAGCCAGTTGATTCGACAGAAGTTGTGCCTTTCTCGGAGCGTACACCGGCCGGCAGCCAGCGCTTCGGAGCGAGCCTACCTTTGACACAAGGAACAACCAACTATTCATTTTCTCTGTACGGCGGGCGTCGCCGGTTCCTACTCATGGACAGCGCTGGGTTAGGAAAACTCGACTCGCCAGGAACCATGGCACGAATGATGGTGCCAGTAATTCAATTTCTCAATTTCCTATATCGTCATACAGGAAACTATGCCTGGGCAATCATTTTGTTCACGATCGTGACTAGGGTGATCCTGTTTCCGCTAATGCGCAAACAGTACCACTCAATGGCCAAAATGCAGAAACTACAACCCAAGCTTAAGAAAATCCAGGCACGATTCAAAGATGACCGCCAGCTACTACAGCGAAAAATGATGCAGTTATACAAACAAGAAGGGGTCAACCCAATGGGCGGATGTCTTCCAATGTTTGTGCAGCTTCCGATCTTGATTCTTCTCTGGAAAGCAATCCTGTACTCGGCTGAGCAGATTCATCTTTCTCCTGGGTTCCTCTGGGTACCCGATCTTAGCTTACGTGATCCCTACTTCATCCTTGTCGGGATCACTACATTGCTCATGATTCTGCAGCAGCGAATGATGACGCCAATGACGGCTAGCAGTACCGGTGGAAGCCAGAAATACATGGGGTACATATTCCCCATATTCATGGCAGTTTTCCTATATAGCTTCCCCGCAGGGTTATGGCTCTACTATCTGCTGACCACGCTTTTCCAGGTTGGACAGCAGTACTTCGTCAACTGGGAAATGGCTAAAGAAGGGACGATAACATCCATGTCAGCAGCCCCAGCCGAGGGACTCCTGGATGATGGAGAAACGGATGATGGAGAAGATCAGAGCGCAGATTGAGGACTACCTGCAGGGCATTCTCTCTATCATGGAAGAGGAAGCAACGTTTGAAATCCAGGGCCAAGCCCCCAAAGACATCTATGTTAATATCACAGGAAACATATTTTCCATCCCGGAAGAACGTCCTATCCTAACCTCGCTTGAGCGTCTTCTCCAGGCCCATTTGGAGCGCGAAACAGAGACTGAATGCAGAGTTGTCATCGATACAAATGGGGCAATAAAGCGGAAGAAAGCCGCTCTAATTCGGTTTGCGCTCACAGCCGCCGAATCCGCTAGAAAAGAGCACAAGAGAATCCGCCTGAACCCAATGCCTGCTCGAGAACGGCGAACGATTCACGTTACCCTTGCTAGTTTCCCGGCGGTTAAGACATATAGCATAGGTAGAGGAGATCAGCGTCGAGTGGTCATCGAGCCCACCCAGATATGATGTACGACGACACCATCTCCGCCATCTCTACCCCTCTCGGTGAGGGAGGAATCGGAATCGTTCGCATGAGCGGTCCACAAGCAATTGCAATCGCTGAAGGCATTTTTTTTTCCGCGCACGGCATTTCTCTCCAGGAAGCCAAGAGCCACACCCTGCACTACGGCACTATCGTCTCTCAAGGAAGGGAAATCGACGAGGTCCTTGTCACGGTAATGCACTCCCCTCGCACATATACGCGCGAAAACATCGTCGAGATCAACTGCCATGGCGGAATTGTCGCTCTACGCACAGTGCTTGACCTTACCCTAAGGAAAGGAGCACGATTAGCAGAACGAGGAGAGTTTACCAAACGAGCGTTCCTAAATGGCCGTATATCACTCGACCAAGCCAAGTCGGTTCTGGACATCGTCAAGGCAAAGACAAGACTCGGCTTGGAAGCCGCAGTTGACCAATTGCACGGGCGCTTCTCACAAGGAATCGCCTCTATTCGTGACACAATAGCTGAATTGCTCGCCCAGATCGATGCAGGAATTGACTTCCCGGACCAGGTTGGACAGATCGGGCAAATTCTTCCTCGCTTAGTCAAAGTTATCGATTACACTTACAACCTGCTTAGACAAGCGGAGCAAGGAAAGATTGTAACAGATGGACTTACCATTACCCTGGCTGGTCGACCGAACGTTGGCAAGTCAACGTTGTTTAACGCTCTGCTGGCCGAAGAAAGAGCTATCGTTACACCAATTCCTGGAACGACACGAGACACAGTAGAAGAAGAGGCTGCAATCAGCGGAGTGCTATTTCACATCATAGACACTGCCGGATTATGCGAACCTACCGGCCAAATAGAAGAACAAGGAGTAAAACGGGCTGAGCTCGCAATCAGCCGTGCTGATCTTGTGCTACTCCTCCTAGACGGAAGTTCTCCTCTCACAAGCGAAGATCATGCTCTACTAGAAACAAACTGGGGGAAACCGGTACTGGTTGTAATCAATAAATCGGATCTTCCGTGCAAGATCCAACAGACAATCCCCGGCACAGCGAAAAATGCCTATAAGATCTCCGCAAAAAACGGAGAGGGAATCAAGCAACTATCTCATGGTATAGTCAGCCTGTTGCTCGGGGGACACATCCCCAGCAAGCAAACGATCCTTCTGCTTGATGTATGGGAACAAGACCTCCTTCTTCGCGTCAACAATCTCCTAAATAACGCGGTAGGGGCACTGAAGAGCGCTCAATCACCCGACATGGTCGCCGAACAGCTGCGTTCGGCACACAAGGTTGCCGGCGAGCTTCAGGGAATCGATCTAAGCGAAGATGTTCTTAATCACATTTTCGCTCGCTTTTGCATTGGGAAGTGACAATTATCACGCAGTCTAGTGACCAACAGCATTGCGAATAGAGACCTCTTCCCTTTTCTTACCAGACAAAATCACCACCATAATATGTCATGATATATGGGCTTGTTTCCTCAGCCATAGCCGGATTGGTGGGCATATCGGGGACACGTTATCTACACCGTACGGCCTGGTGCCTGCCAGTACTAGCACTGCTATTCACAGTCGGACCTCGAATAGAGATTCTCGGGCTGGGATTAGGGCTTTTTGTACTCTCTCTCGATCTACCCAATCGAGGAGCTACACCTTTCCTTCAAGGACTCGTTGCAGCTCTTATAGCTGTTCTATTCGGTTTTCGCATACACTTTTTCACCAATCCAGCGGGTGGCTACATATACCTTAACTGGATCTCCCTTCCCCTTACTGTCGTTTGGATTCTCATCATCATGCGCTCGCGCGAGGAGCTCTCTCGACTTCTTCCTCGTCCAGCGCTACAGCTTGCTTTTGATGCTATTCTGGTGGTTAATGCTATTCTACTCACAGTGATATCGCCACAAGCACGCCTGGAGCAAATCGCAATTCACCTCCCATTCGCCCTGTTGGGGATTCTGTTAGCAACGGCAGTTGCTGTCTATCAAGGCCACCGTGGACTGTTGATCAAACTTCATCGCACAGTAGCATTCTGTTTGGCGCTCTATGGAATCAGCGGGGTCATGAAAACACCGATTTCCCTCTCGTTACTAGCTCCACTTGCTATCATCACCCTTCCAATCATGACCACTTCTTATGGACTTATCGCTCAGGGATCGGCCAGAGCCAGGGTAAAGCCTCTGCCTCCATGGCTTGTTGCACGGGGGTACACTCAAGGTGAAGTCGCGTTCCTGCTATTGGTCCTGTCAAGCGCCCTCACCATAGGAGCTGTGCTTGGTGTTCATCTCTCTCCAGTGTATGGGTTTCTTGCTGCTGCAGTCATACCTTTCCTGTTTGCGGTACACTTTCTTCGTAAGCCTGTTTCCAATGGGCTTGCCAAACGTTGGGTAACTAAGCAGGGATCTCGGCGTCTCGTTTTCGGAATAGGATTTAACAACCTAGCATTGGACGAAGCTCTTTGCCGTCTAGAAAAGATGCTTCTCGTTCCTAGGCGGCCTCATGTTATCGTAACGCCGGACAGCGTGGCTTTGCTGCGAGCAAGAAAGAATCAGATCCTTCGCAAGGCATACCTGAGCGCGGATCTTATAGCTCCAGATGGAGTAGGGATCATTTGGGCAACTCGCTTGCTTGGCCTACCACTCAAAGAACGAGTCACAGGAATTGACCTCACAAAACGCCTGTTAGAGCTCGCAAACAGAAAAGGTTACCGTATCTTCCTTCTTGGAGGGAGAGAAGGAGTGGCGGGGCGAGCAAGAGACAGGATAAAAGAGCGCTTCCCCAGCCTTACTATTGTGGGCGCCCATCACGGCTACTTCGACGATGATGAAACGATAATAAGAACAATTACACAAGCAACCCCAGATATTCTTCTAGTAGGAATGGGAGCTCCCAAGCAAGAGTTATGGATGGCCAAGCACAAAGATAGACTTCATGTACCTCTGATGCTCGGGGTTGGAGGAGCGCTCGATGTGTTTGCCGGCAATTGCAGACGAGCGCCGATTCACTGGCAACGGATGGGTCTAGAATGGTTGTACCGCCTGTTGCGCCAACCATATCGAATCAAGAGCGCTATTACAATACCAATTTTCATTGCCAGGGTTCTTGTAGCCCGTCTCGTCCTAGATCTGTTTGCTTTCATCTCCATTAGCGAAGAGAATGGTTAGTTTTCCACCAAGTCAATAACTTCTAGTTGCACTTTTTTATGCCAGCGATCGAATCCAGCCCTAAAAACAACGGCAACGTCACATGCGCTGTCAAAGGCATTGACATACCTTGACATCCGGAAAGCAATAAATGGAACCCGTGATTCATCACACGCAACCTTTCCCTTTAGGTGTTGCTTTCGTGCGCCCACCAGAGAGAGACCGTCAAATGAACATCCCCGTAAGAGAAAGATGGGTAAAGGATTGCCTTGGCCGTAAGGAGCTAACGAGCGCAGGTTGGTATGGAGCTGTATATCGATCCCATCAGGGACAACCTCCACATCAATGCTGTCAGCCGCGGGTAAAGGAGCCAGATTCTTTTCTGCAGCATAAAGCAAGAGTCGCTTGCGCAATGCGGGAAGCAGATCATTTGAAACCGAAAACCCCGCTGCCATCTTGTGCCCACCATAACGGATAAGCAGATCGGAATGTGCCTCAAGGCACTCCGCCATATCAAATCCTTCTATACTCCGGCAAGATGCGCGACTCACTCGATCTCCACGAGAAACAACAACTGCCGGAACATGATAACGGTCGACTAACCTAGAAGCTGCAAGCCCTAGTATCCCTTCATTCCAATACGTTCCAGCAAGAATAACGATGCCATCCCTTGTCGGGTTTGTTCCCTGTTCTACTATCTTCTCCTCAGCCTGACCCAACAAATAATCTTGCGCGATCTCACGATCGCGATTGTAGTCTAGTAGGATCTCGGCTAGATATCGCGCGCGCGCGCGCCTTTCGGTGCAAAGAAGAAGAAAAGCCACCTTGGGATCACCAGCACGATTCGCCGCGTTTAGCTTGGGAGCAATGATGTAAGCAATGTCTCTGGTTGTCACTCTCCTTGCGTTAACTGACATTTTATCCATTAATACGCGTAGGCCAAGTGAAGATCCCGTACCGCTGGCTAACAGTGAAAACGCCTCCTGTACTATCGCCCGGTTCTCCATTTCTGAGCCCCTGGCAAGGGGAACAAGGTCCGCAATCGTTCCCAGACCAACCAAATCTAGAAAAGAATAGGGAACTTCTCGCCCTAGTTGTTTGTACAGCCCGCAGATCAACTTGTAGGCCACACCTACTCCCGCCAAATCACAGTTAGGATATGTTTCACCCGCCTGATGCGGATCGAGGATGGCCACAGCCGGAGGCAGTTGCCCCCCGCTGGGCAGATGGTGATCCGTGATGATTGTGTCAATCCCCGCATCACGTAGCTCGGAAATCTCTTCCCGGTTGGAGATCCCACAATCAACGGTGAGAACAAGTGAAAACAACCCACCTATCGCCCGGTGCACAAAACCGACTGACAAGCCGTGCCCTTGCTTGCGAGTACCGACCTCAACCTTTATTGTTTCTTTGGGGAACAGGGGTAGCAGGCCCTTGTAAAGGACGGCTGCTCCACTCAAGCCGTCTACGTCAAAATCTCCGTGGATGAATACCTTTTCCTTCTTCTCAATTGCCTGAATCAATCGGGAGACGGCCTTTTCCACTCCCAGCATCAGAGAAGAGCAATGAAGATCCCGAGAACAAGGATTCATCAGTGTCTCCCATTTCTGCCCGCCACGTTGCGCGAGCAAGACAGCAAACGGCCGTTTACAGGGAATTGCTTCTTGAATCTCGTGAATCAGGCTATCACTTGGACAAGCAGAGAGCTTCCATTCCTTCCCCGGATGGATAAGAGACTTCATTAACCCTTCTTCGCTCCACCTGCCCTGAGTGTCCACGCGTAAAGAATTGGGTTAGCTATGTACATAGAAGAATACGTGCCTACAGCCACCCCAATAAAAAGAGCCACAGAGAACCCGCGCAAAACCGTTCCTCCAAACAAAAACAGGATCAAAACGGGAATAAAAGTTGTAAACGAAGTGTTTAGGGTCCGCGTCAATGATTGATTAACACTGAGGTTGATTGTATCAAAGATCGACCTTTTCTTGTTTATCTTGATATTCTCACGAATGCGGTCAAAGATAACTATTGTATCATTAAGTGAATACCCAACGATAGTCAAGAAAGCAGCAATTGTAGCTAGGTTCACTTGAATCCTAAAAAGAGCGAAGATACCCATTGCGATGATTACGTCATGCGTAACTGCCGCCACAGCCCCGATAGCGTACCGCAAGCGAAATCGCCACGAGACGTAGACCAGTATCACCACCAGAGCAAGCAACACAGCTTGCCAACCCTTTTCAGCTAGCTCCCGGCTAACCTGCTTGCCAATTGAGCGACGGTTGATGTCCTCCACTGCAAATTGAGCCATTATCGTCTTTTCGATCTGATCAATTGTCGACTGATTGGCTTCTACGTCCAACTGTGTTGTGATAACCTTGGTGTTCTTGCCAGAAACATCCTGGATAGCGCTCTGTCCTAAATCCGCACCCTCAAGGGAAAGCCCGGCCAATACGCTACGCAAATCAGCTATTTCTACTGGCCCTGCAAACTTAACTGTGAATTCGGTTCCACCCGTAAACTCAATCCCTGGGTTTAGACCTCGCACTTGAGGGATCAGGAGAACGATGCTCGCCGCTACGAGAATGATGGAGATGGGAACCAAGTACTTTGCTTTGCCAAGAAAATCGTACTGTCGCACGCAAACCTCCCTTAAACTGCTCCCACCTTCCTCGTCCACCGAGACTTAATTCGACTGGCCTTATTCTTGTGAATCGTGTGATGTTTAGCCGCTTTATCGGTTACCTTAGCGAGCTCGGGCAAGAGCGCGCGTGCCGAATCTCTATCGCCAGCAGCCAGGTGGGTCTTTATCTGTTTAGTGACATGCTTTAGCGCTGACTTTTTTGCTCGATTGAGTCCTCGGCGTTTTCTACTCTGCCGCAAACGCTTCTTTGCTGAACGAATATTAGGTATTTTGATCACCTCTCCTGGATTACTAATTGTCCAATTATTCAGTACTGCAGAAGCTTATCTCATGGTCACGGCAAAATCAAGCTCCACGGCCTTACACTTGAAGCTCCTCTGCGATTCAGGCAAGAGATGTTCTTCCTCATCTGACCTGCCTGCTACAGTCTGGTGTCAGCGGTCAAGAGTCGGTGCGAGAAGCAGGACTAGAGGGTGATCTTTTTCTCAATAATCCGGAGCCTGTAACTTGATTCACTGTTCCTCGGGATTTCTTACCTTGATCAATAGCCCGCATCCTTAGTCCTGTGCTTGGTTCTTCTTTTGGCGTTGCTTCTACAACTCGTCACTCACCGCTTCCTACTCATCACTCTTTGCCCCATTGTTAGACCTCCATCACCTTTTTGTATATGGCATTTGTTCTTATCCCCTGGCAGTCACTACTTCATTACTACATAGCCGAACAAGTTACAGTTGATTTCATATCGCTCCATAAGCTACGCTGAGCTCGGTCTTACGTATCAACGCATGTTTCAATGAGGGGGAACAATATTGGACAAAATCATTAAGCGCAATGGCCGTGTAATGCCCTTTGATGGGGGAAAGATCACAACTGCTATCTGGAAAGCAATGCACGCTGTAGGAAACCTTGACAGAGCAGCGGCTGAGCAATTGTCGGGTCGGGTTGCGGAGTACCTTAACGAGACATTCACAGATAAGCCGCCCAAGGTAGAAGAAATCCAGGATGCAGTAGAAAGAGTGCTCATCGAAACAGGATACATCAAAGCAGCCAAGGCTTACATTCTCTACCGCAAACAACACGCCGACATGCGCGAAATGCGCGGCCTCCTTACTGAAATCCCCCTCGTGGAAGACTACTTGCAGGACCGCAACTGGCGGGTGCGTGAGAACAGCAACATGACCTACTCGCTACAAGGGTTAAACACCCATATTACAGATAGAGTAATCTCGCGCTATTGGCTGAATAAGGTCTACCCCAAGGAGATTCGCGAGCTTCATATCGAGGGGGACTTCCACATCCACGACCTGGGAACCCTTGGCGCCTACTGTGTGGGGTGGGACTTGCATGATTTGCTCATGCGTGGCTTCCGAGGTGTACGGGGAAAAATAGAGGCCAGACCAGCAAGACACTTCCGTGTTGCGTTACTCCAGGTGGTAAACTTCTTGTACACTCTGCAGGGCGAAGCGGCCGGAGCACAAGCCTTCTCAAACCTCGACACTTATCTTGCTCCCTTCATCCGACACGACAATCTCTCCTACGGCGAGGTAAAACAGAACCTGCAAGAGTTTGTGTACAACATGAACGTCCCGACAAGGGTTGGCTTTCAGACCCCGTTTACTAACGTAACCTTTGACCTAGAGGTCCCACGCTACATGAGAGGAGAGCCAATAGTTATTGACGGAAAGCTGCAAGACTCTGTCTATGGCGACTATCAACACGAAATGGACATGTTCAATCGTGCCTTTGCCGAGGTTATGGTCAAGGGAGACATGCACGATCGGCCGTTCACCTTTCCTATTCCCACCTACAACATAACAGAGGATTTCGAGTGGGAAAATGACAATTTCGCTCCGCTGTGGGAGATGACAGCAAGGTATGGGATACCATACTTTTCTAATTTCATAGGAAGCGACATGAAGCCAGAGGATGCCCGCAGTATGTGTTGCCGCCTTCGTATCGACAATCGTGAGCTTAGGAAACGCGGCGGCGGACTGTTCGGGGCAAACCCACTTACTGGATCGATCGGGGTGGTAACGATCAACATGCCCCGCTTGGGTTACCTGTCTAAGAACGAGTCTGATTTCTTCAATCGCTTGGATGATCTGATGGATCGCGCCAGAGAATCACTGTTGATCAAGCGCAAGACTTTAGAGAACCTTACAGAAAGAGGGCTTTACCCCTATTCGAAGTTTTATCTGCAAGAGATCAAGCAAATCACAGGAGGTTACTGGAGAAATCACTTCTCCACAATTGGCCTAATTGGAATGAATGATGCCCTACTCAACTTGTATGGCCTTTCGATCGCTGATCCTGCCGGACAAGCCTTCGCCCTAAGAACGCTCGACTTCATGCGAGAAAAGCTGAGGGCTTTTCAGGAGGAAACCGGCGAAATCTTTAACCTAGAGGCAACTCCGGCCGAAGGAACGAGCTACAGCTTAGCAAGGAAAGACCTCGATCGCTATCCGAGTATTCGTATCTACACCCTGGAGCGTTATGGGGGCAAGGAGCCATACTACACCAACTCCACTCACTTACCTGTCGGGTTGACCGACGATCTATTCCAAGCACTACAGCTGCAGGATCCATTGCAGACTCGCTACACCGGCGGAACGGTCTTTCATGGATTCCTTGGCGAGCATTTGCCAAGCCCCGAGGCGACCAAGCAACTAGTACGAAAGATAGCCGAGGGCTTCCATCTCCCGTACTATACCCTTACGCCGAGC
The DNA here is from genome assembly GCA_030603215.1 of Candidatus Bipolaricaulota bacterium. GTDB lineage: Bacteria > Bipolaricaulota > Bipolaricaulia > UBA7950 > UBA9294 > JAUVYF01. The sequence goes on along the minus strand of JAUVYF010000007.1, from coordinate 9,772 downwards.
TTCTCTATTTGTCCGGGGCATGGATACCTTGCAGGAGAGCAAGAAAGTTGTCCGCTATGTGGCGCACACACCGAGGTTTACTCCCGCATAGTTGGATACCTGAGACCGGTAGAGCAGTGGAATGACGGGAAACGCGCCGAGTTTGCTGACCGCAAGGTATACTCACCCGCTCAACCCGTAAAGATATCCGCGGATGCGGAGTAATGAGAATCTACGTGGAAAACACCCCGCATAAGGCTCGGTATTAAGAGAGATAATGCCCAAGATTAGAACTGAGTCTTGTGTGCCTGGAATATGCGGACAAGCCTTAATATATTAGCCGGGGGTCTCATGTGAAATTCGCTCACCTACTTCCTATGACGCTAATTGATTACCCAGACCACATTGCGGCACTGGCCTACGCGGCAGCCTGCAATTTTCGTTGTCCCTTCTGCCATAACTCAGAATTAGTGTTGCCAGAGGAAACGAGCAAGCTCCACCTCATCCCGGAAAATGATATCTTCGTCACCTTACATGAACGACAGAGGTTCATCGATGCCCTGGTTATCACCGGCGGAGAACCAACCCTGCAGCCTGGCCTAGGCCGATTCATCACGCGCGCCAAACACCTCGGTCTTCTAGTCAAGCTTGACACTAATGGATCACAGCCTGAGATTCTTGAAGCACTATTTCGAGCCCACCTCCTTGACTACGTCGCAATGGACGTCAAGGGCCCACCAGCGCGATATGACGAACTAGCGGGAGTCCACGTTGATATCAATGCAATCCAAGACTCGATCCGTCTCATAATTCATAATGCCCCTGATTACGAGTTTCGCACAACTATTGCCCCAACAATCACTGTTGGTGACATAAAGGAGACAGTTCCTATGGTTTCCGGAGCAAAACGTTACTATCTACAGAGGTTCGTGATACCACAGGACAAAGCCTTGGTTGATCCCGCCTGGAAGAATAAGCAAGCTTTCTCAGAGGAAGAGCTGGGTGCGATTTGGGAACAGATAAAAAGTGCTTTTCCTGCGGGAGGGGTACGCTAATGAGAGGAACGGTAAATTGTGATGAGTGATGAGCGCAAAATACAGGATCAAGGATTATGGATTAAGGATTAGAGGACAGAAGATAGTCCAGAACCAAGAGCCGGGAGTCAGTTGGGTTCGTTGGGTTGATAGAGGTCATTGAGTTCGTTGAGTTGAAAACATAGTCGGGAGTCGAGAAGCAGTCGGCAGCCAACACCAGTTAAATAGTTGAATGGTTGGATGGCAGGAACTGAAAGCTGATAGCTGAGAGCTCTGAAAAGCCCTTGCCATCCCCGAATTATATGACAGATATGGATTTCGCCAATATGTGCAAGCAGAGACTAGCACTGGATTTGCGGCTGCCGATCTTGACAGGCAAGATGCGTAGAATTCACAGCAAACAGGGTTTTTCAGAGGTCTCATAGCTGTTTCTGAATAACTGACGACTGATGACTGATCTCAAATGATTTTCCCTCCCCGATCGAGGGAGGGAATTAAAGGGAGGGGGAGAAGAGGACAGCAATGAGTGATGGGTGAAAAGACAGTCGGGAGTCGGGAGTCGAGAAGCAGTCGGCAGCCAACACCAGTTAAATAGTTGAATAGTTGAATGGTTGGATGGCAGGAACTGAAAGCTGATAGCTGAAAGCTTCCTTCCTTTGCTGAAAACTGATAACTGACAACTTTCTTTTCTGATAACTGTAGTGCGTAATGAGTGACACAAAACCAGTGAGGAGCCAAGAACACAAGATGAAAGGACACATTCCGGTGTTGCATGTTTCAGAAAGGCTTCTGCCCGAAGCTTGGGAGAAATCGGTTCTTTCGGCTTGGCAGAACGGAATCGAGGTAGAGACCGAATATGATCGCCCTAATGATCCTCCAAGCAAGGATTGCACGATGATGATAACAGTCAAGGAGCCTCTTGCTGAACCACGAATCCATCGATCTTTTCCTGCAAAACTGGAAGACCTGGAGACCTACCGCCTGGAAGTAGTAAACGGTATCCATGATAACCGCGTGGGAGAGGGCAGATGGCCATACAGCTACCATCAGCGATTATTCTCGTATGCTGGTGAAATTGACCAACTTTCCTGCGTAGTAAGAAAGCTTGCTAAAACACCGTATACTCGCCGCGCTCAGGCGATAACCTGGATTCCTGCACGGGATTCGCGCAGTGATGAACCACCTTGTCTTCAGCGCCTCCACTTTCGCCTACTTCCTGGCAATGATGGTCTAGTACTCAACATGAACGCCCACTGGAGATCAAGAGATGCTTTCAGAGCAGCATTTATGAACATGTGGGCATTAACCGACTTACAACGTGCTGTCGCAGAGCAACTGCAAAATCAGATCAAACAGCCTGTGTATAGCGGAGGATACATGGATATTTCGGACTCTTATCATATCTACGGCAAGGATTGGAAAGAATTTGAGAGATTCCTGTCTTCCGTAAGAACCCGACCTTTTGACAAACGTACATGGACAACCAGCTTTGCTGCTCCTTTCTTTGAAAAAGCAAGGGAGGCCAAATGAACAATGGTATCTTATCTGATCACGAAATCTCTGCCCTATGCAAGCGCAATAACCCGATGATTGATCCCTTCGTTCCTTTTCAAGAAGGGAAACCTTCCTATGGGTTGGGAAGTTTTGGCTATGACCTACGACTAGGAAACAAGTTCTTAGTACCACTAGGCGGCATCAACACCGTACTTGACCCGATAGCTTTTCCTGTGCAGCACTTCAGAGAGATCGAAGTTAATGAAATTCTTGAAATCGCTGCAGGCTCCCAGGTACTCGCTGAATCTGTCGAGTGGTTCAACATACCGGACAATGTTTGTGCTGTTTGTTGGGGAAAAAGCTCCTATGCTCGCTGTGGCCTTCTAGTAAATGTAACACCACTTGAGCCAGGATGGAAGGGGAAACTTACCCTCGAACTTGCCAACCTTTCACCTCTTCCGATCCGGCTTCACATTCATCAAGGAATAACCCAGGTGGTCTTTTTCCAAGGCAGAAGGCCATTACGCACCTATGCAGAAAAAGAGACCGGTGCAACCTACCAAGACCAACAAGGAGTGACCCTCCCACGATAACTGGCTAATACTTGTTCTAGATCATTTTGAAGGAGAGAAACCGGCTCCTCGCGCTCCAGGCATGGTCCAAGGTCCAAAGTCCAACGCCCAAGGTCGAAAGACAGGATTAAGGATCAAGGAGTACGGATTAAGGGAGAACATAGTCGGGAGTCGAAGAACAGTGATGTGTAACGTAGAACCACTATTGCGCTGGATTCCAGCGCCTGCCCTGGAACCCGATCCGGGGTTCACCGGAATGACGACGCATACTGTCATGCCGGACTTGACCCGGCATCCAGATGTCGACGAATGGTGACGGGTGAAAGGCAAAGGCGAGCTAAATGGTTGATTGGTTAAGAAAGGAAGGACGAACTGACAACTAAAAATTTGCGCAATGTCGCACTTTATGTGCAGCGTTGTCTCTAACGTCGGACACAGGTTCCCACGCTACAGACGGTCTGACCGTTCCCGCTACGTTGCTGGTCAGGGACTGGCTGGTTTTTAACGAGCCAGTCCCTGAAGAGTAACTACAGAGAACCAGTACAGAGTGGAGAAACACTTAAGCAAGCAATCTTACTGGTTCTCACCATTTAACTATTCCACCAATCAACTACTCAACTGTTTTCCAACGCTACGAACGGTCTGACAACTGACTACTGGGAACTAATAACTTTCTTTCCTGGTTTCCTCAGCGTCCTCTGCGTCCTCTGCGGTTAAATGTATCTGTCTTTAGCATTTAGATGTCTTTGCTTTTCACCCATCACTCATTACCCATCACTTATTACTGTCTTCCCCTGCGTTCTCTGCGTCTTTGCGAGAGTAATATGCCTTTTCTCACTCGTTCGTTTCACTCACTCAAGGCGCTAAGCTTAGCTTGCCAAGGATTATTTGTTCTCACGCTCTGTATTCTCTACGGCTTTGCGAAAGACTCATCTTATGAGTCTTTCTCTGGGTTACCTTGCCTTAACTGCGAGGAACCAGGAAGCCACTTGATCGATTCTTTCTATCGCATTAAACAAGTGAACTGCCAAGCAAAGCCTGCCGCTACGCACTTGACTGATATTATGCGTAGCGCCAGCCAGCTTCTTTGTCCCACGCCCTCCAAGTAATAATTACTCCCATTCAATAGTAGCCGGCGGCTTGCTAGTTATGTCATAGACAACCCGTCCAACCTCAGGAACCTGACACGTAATCTTCCGAGCCACCTTGTCGAGGAATTCTGCGGGAAGTCGAGCCCAGTCAGCGGTCATCCCATCAACTCCTGTTACCGCCCGCAGGGCCAGCACATAGCCGTAGTGACGTTCATCGCCCATAACTCCAACGCTATGCCACGGGGTCAAGACCGCAAGAGCCTGCCAAACATCCTGGTAAAGGTTAGTCATCCGAAGCGCTTCAATAAAAATGGCATCGGCTTGACGTAAGACTTCCAGTTTTTCTTGCGTAACTTCACCCAAGATACGGATCGCAAGTCCAGGCCCAGGAAAAGGATGCCGTAAGCGAATTGCATCAGGAAGCCCAAGTAAACGGGCCAGCTCCCGCACCTCATCCTTGAACAAGAATCGTAACGGTTCGAGAAGCTTGAAAACTAGTTCCTTTGGAAGCCCCCCTACATTATGGTGGCTCTTTATGCTGGCTGTGCCTGCTCCACCCGCAGATTCGATTACGTCTGGGTAAAGCGTTCCTTGGGCTAGAAATTGGAATGGTCCATATTCGCGAGCTTTCTCTTCTAACACTGTGATAAACTCTTGTCCGATAATCTTGCGTTTCTCTTCAGGATCCCAAACATCCTGCAGTGCCTGGATGAACTGTCCTGCTGCATCTACCGTGATCACGTTAACCCCAAGAGCATGCAGTGCTTGCTCGACTTCAGCTCGCTCTCCCTGACGCAGGAGCCCGTGATCAACAAATACCGCTATGTGTTCTATACCTGCATGGGCAAGGAGCAAGGCCAGGGTGCTTGAATCCACCCCCCCAGAGAGAGCGAGCAAGACTCGCCCTGAACCAACCTTTTCCTTCACTTCCCGAACCAACAGCTCCAGTGTGTGCTCGGGTACCCAATCACGCGGAATCTTCATAGCCTGAAGAAAATTTTCTAGCATCAGCCTCCCTTCCACAGTGTGAACCACCTCGGGATGGAACTGAACCCCAAAGTAACGGGCATCAGGACACTCGATTGCTGCCACGGGATTCTCCTTGGTAGCAGCTACCACTCGCCAGCCCGATGGTAAAGCAGTAACTGTACCGGAGTGACTCATCCAAACCTGCGTTTCTCCAGGAAACCCAGCGAATAAAGGGCCCTCACAGTGAGTTAGAAGGGCTTTGCCATATTCACGGCGGCCAATCTGCTTCATCTGGCCTTCGAAATGCTGGGCAAGCAAATACATGCCATAACAAATTCCCAGGATGGGAATATCCAGATCATAAACTCTTGGATCAGGCAAGGGGGCATCACTATCAAAGACTGAGGCCGGACCACCCGAAAAAATAAGGGCTTGGGGCTCTTGTGTACAGATTTCCTCAACCGGTGATGTACCAGGCAAGACGACTGAATACACTCGAAGTTCTCGCAGGCGTCGGGCAATTAACGGTGTATACTGAGAGCCAAAATCAAGAATTACTATGCTCATTGGCTAAGACTCTAGATATAGGAAGTTTAGCTGATTCCTATTCTTCAAAATCGATTCTTCCACTATTGGGATCCATCCGCACCACAGAGGCCAAACTTGTAACTGAAACGCCAAACTTCCCCAGAACCTCACGGCCTTTCGCGAATCTTTTCTCGATCACAAAACCAAAACCAACAAGCTCTGCGCCACTCTCCCTAACCATCTCTGCAAGAGCAGTACTTGTGAGCCCCCGGTAAAGAAAGTCATCTACGATAAGAACACGTTCTCCTGACTTAAGGTAATCCCCAGATACGGCAAGCTCTGTCTCAGTACCTTTGGTTGGTGACCGCACAGTTCGAACAAGAGGGTTGGCCATGGTCGCTGTTCGCCCCTTCTTGGCATAAAGGGCATGTGCCTGCAGCCTTCGGGCTACCTCATAGGCGATCACATTTCCCGCCGCTTCAGCAGTAAGAACACAGCTAACATCAGCTTTACAGAACCTGTTTGCAAGCTGTTTTCCAGCCTCTTCCACAAAGGCTGGGGCGATCTGATGGTTGAGAAACCCATCCACCCGAAGAAACTCAGGACTTATGACCCTTCCCTCGCGGCAAATCCATTGTGTAAGTCTATTCATTGACCTCTTATACCACCTTTTTCGTACTCATCCATAGTTTATTATACTACCTATCAGGTGACTTGGCATTGAATAACCGGCAATGTGTAACCTTGCTCTATGCCTAAGGCACACTTATAATTCCCCTCAGAGTTCACTTACCTAAGGGAGGCTCAGATAAACAACGAACGTCTTCTTCATTCGGAGATTGTCTGCCTTGATGGCAGGGTCAAACAAATGAGTTTCGATGATTATTGATAGGTTATTCGACGCAGTGGAAAAATGCGGACCGGTCTGCGTTGGATTAGACACATCACCTAAACTCCTGCCACAAGTCCTCGCCGCGGAGCCAGCAATCCCGAGCGCTATCCTTGAATTCAATCGGAGGATAATTGACGCAACCGTGGATTTGGTCTCCTGCTATAAGGTACAGATCGCACATTATGAATCACTAGGAGTAGAGGGACTTTCCTGTTACCGGGATACCATTCGATACGCTAGAGGTAAAGGAACAATTGTGATCGGCGACATCAAGCGCGGCGATATTGCCTCCACCGGGGAAATGTATGCTCAGGCACACTTTTCGGGAGATTTTGAGACCGATTTTGTTACCCTTAACCCCTATGTGGGATCCGACGCCATCACCCCTTTTCTTCCATATTTGGAGCAGAAAGAAAAGGGGGTTTTCATTTTGATAAGAACCTCCAATATTTCGGCAGAAGATTTCCAAGATCTGCATTGTATAAACCAGCCTCTGTTCATGCACGTAGCCAGGCGGGTCTCAGAGTGGGGAAAGGACTACCGAGGAAGCCATGGATACAGCCTTATTGGCGGCGTAGTGGGAGCCACTGGAAGCCAAGAGTTAGCCATGATACGACGGTCTTTCCCTGGGCTTTTCCTTCTGATCCCCGGTTACGGAGCTCAAGGTGCTGGGGGACAAGAAGTGAGCAAAGCGTTTATTCACGGAAATGGAGCCCTGATCAATGCCTCTCGATCAATTCTAGGCGCACATAAGAATAGAGCGGATGCAGACCGTCGGTTCGATGACTATGCACGTGAAGCAACGCTAAGAATGAAGAAGGATATTCGGCAATGGACAAGATAGATGTTAGAACGGCACCAGTAATAGCCAATGACCAAGTTGCCCCAGATATGTTTTTGCTACGGGTGCAGGGAGCCTTTCCAGCTAAACCGGGCCAATTCTATATGTTGCGAGCATGGGGGATCAACCCGCCCCTTTCCCGCCCAATGAGCGTCTTTGACCGCACCGACAAGTTGCTTTCCTTCCTTTACGCAATGCAGGGGCAAGGCACACAGCTCTTGGCTCGTCTTTTACCGGGAGACAAGCTCGTCCTATTTGGCCCCTTGGGTAATGGCTGGAACCAGCAGGGTGACCAGATCGCTCTAGTTGGAGGAGGATCAGGGATTGCCCCATTGTTTTATACTGCTAAGGTGTTTGGCAAAGTGGATGTCTACCTTGGTTTTCACGCCAAGCCGTTTCTATTAAGAACCTTTGAGCAGGTCGCTAAGCAGTTATATGTATCTTCCGAATCCGGTGAAAATGGGCAGAAGGGGCTGATCAGCAATGTGTTCCAGCCACATGGCTATGACACATGCTATGCTTGTGGCCCCTACGCGATGCTAGAAGCTTTGCGTCACCCGTGTCAAAATGCAGGAGTGCCACTATTTGTCTCTCTAGAAGAAAGGATGGCTTGCGGAATCGGCGCTTGCTTGGGTTGTATGGTGAGAACAACCCAAGGCCTACGCCGTGTCTGCCAAGATGGACCTGTATTCCGCGCCAAGGATGTAATCTGGGATGATTAATCTTTCGGTTCAGATCGGAAACCTCGCCCTAAGAAACCCCGTCATTGCAGCTTCAGGCACATTTGGTTTCGGCCAAGAGTACAGCCAACTCTATGATACGTCACGCCTGGGCGCCATATGCACAAAGGGGCTAACCCTCCACCCTCAACAGGGAAATCCCGGGCCTCGTCTCTGGGAAACACCTTGCGGCCTCCTAAATTCCATTGGCCTTCAGAATCCTGGGGTAACTAGCTTTGTTGAGGAAGATCTCCCGAAAATGAAAGAAATGGGGCTCGTAGTAATCGCCAATGTATGGGGTAACACGGTGAAGGAATATGGACAAGTAGTGCGAAAGCTCTCCAATACTTCAGTCGATGCTATTGAGATAAACATCTCCTGTCCAAATATCCCCGGTCAGCCCATCACAGGCGAACAGATAGCAAGAACAGCGAGAGTGGTGCGTGAAGCAAGAAAGGCATGTAAGAAACCGCTATGGGTCAAGCTGTCCCCAACTGGCGAGGGTAGTAGTTTGCAGCTAGCGAGAGCGATACAAGCCGAAGGAGCAAATGCCGTCTGTGCGGCAAACACATTTCGAGCAATGGCAATCGATATTACCGAGCGCAAGCCCGTGTTTAGAAACATTTTTGCAGGGCTCTCCGGGCCTGCCATTAAACCCATTACTCTAGGAATAGTTTATGAACTTTCACTAGCCTTAGAGATACCCGTCATAGGCGTCGGAGGGATCACAAATTGGCAGGACGCGGTGGAGTTCATCATGGCTGGAGCCTATGCTGTACAGATCGGCACAGCAAACTTCATAGATCCGTTCTGCGGGATAAAAATCACAGAGGGACTAACTACCTTTATGGAAAACGAGTCAATTAAAAGTTGGGAGGATATTCGTGGCTGTGCCCATCAGTAGAGATGTTCTAACTTTGCTCCAATCCACTGGCGCCTTTTTGGAAGGCCATTTTCTGTTGTCGTCCGGAAAGCATACCAATAGATTCATTCAGTGTGCTAAACTCCTGCAATATCCAGCCCTAGCCCACCGGATATGCCTGATGCTGGCAGAAAAAGCTAGTGCATTTGGGACCATCGACGCGGTAATTGGCCCCGCTTTGGGTGGGATCATTGTTGCATACGAACTAGCCAGGTGCCTTGAAGTGCGAGGGATTTTTACCGAAAGAAAGGCAAACCAGATGACGCTACCTCGAGGCTTCCAAATCCTCCCTGGGGACAGAGTGCTCATAGCGGAAGATGTGGTAACTACTGGGCGCTCTTCGCTCGAAGTAGCCCAGGTAGTAACAGCGTGGCAGGGAAGAGTTATGGGAATCGCTTGCATCGTTGACCGACAAGTTGGTGACAACACTTTGGAGTTCCCCGTTATCTCCCTAGCAAGAATGGAACTCGAGCTCTATGCTCCAGAGGATTGCCCTTTGTGTCGTCAGAGGGTCCCATGTACTGAACCGGGTAGCCGAAGGAGTACCGCTTGAACGCTGCGCACAAAGGCCCAATGTCAAGGCGAAGCTCCCAACATGTCCATTCCCTTCTAACTAGATATCCGTGGTCGAACATCATCTTTCCTATTCCACGGGGTAATCCTTCCATTTCGAGTACATCTCTTAGATGAGGCTACCTGGGTTTTCGTACACGAAAAGACGCCCAATAGCT
>JAUVYF010000139.1 GCA_030603215.1 Candidatus Bipolaricaulota bacterium | reverse complement strand
TGACGGAGTCGACAAACAGTGATGGGTGATGCGTAAAAGACAAGGAACTGATAAGAAAAGTGGCAGAGGACTTCCACCTGATGTTCGGTCAAGAAGCCGATCAGTGGCTTCTCAGGTATTTAGGAAGTTGACGTTGGACGTTGGACGTTGGACGTTGGACCATGGTCTTCTCTGCGCCCTCTGCGGTAAAATGTCTTTGCTTTGGCAGTAAGTTGCCTTTGTTATTAACCCATATTCTTGCCTTTCTCTGCGTTCTTGGCGTCTTTGCGAGAGGTACAAGCTTGTCAGTCTTTCTCTGTGGGTTATCTTACCTTAACGATGAGGAACCTGAAATATAGCCTAGCGGTGATGTTCCCAGTTCAGCTGGGCAGCACATCACAAAACACACGCTCCAAGTTCTGGTAACAAACCTTCTCTACCTGACCGGCGCTGAGACCAGCCGAGAGGAGAAGATCGGGTATCTTTCCGTAGTCAGCAATTCCTTCAAGCCCCTCTGGAAGACTGCTAACTCCATCTAGATCCCCGCCAAGGCCAACGCAGTCTTCACCGCCAACATTGATCGCATGGAGAATATGTCTTGTCACCCAGTCGATCGGCGGACATGGCCAAGTAGCGACACATGCGCGAAATCGGTCAACCTCCTCGGGGGTCCTCTTGCACGCTAGAACCTCGCGCTTGTAGGACTTCAACTTCTCGCGGAACACAGGATCAAGAAAATCGGAAGAAAGGTTAATTCCCATCACTCCGCCACGCTCTGCAAGCATGTGGATCATCGAATCGGTCAAGTTGCGTCTGTCTGGACACAATGCCCGACAATTGGAGTGGCTGGCAATAAACGGACGCTTTGCCGCATCGCATATGTCGTCGAACGCGGCATCTGAAAGATGGGATACATCAACCATCACCTTAAGCTCTTCGGCAATCGCAACCAGCTTCTTCCCTTCCTCAGTTAGTGGTGTGTTCCTCCCGAATGTAGTTCCTGTAAAGGCGTTGTCCTTCCATGCAAGAATCAGATCACGCACGCCAAGCTCGTAGAAATAGTGCAAGTTCTCAGCTCTGCCTTCTAGCGGATCTGCTCCCTCTAGTCCGATGAGCGCGGCAATCGGACCGCCATCACACGCACTACGAAGTTCCGAAGCGCTGAGAGCAATCTTCATCCTACCTTCACTTCCTGTGGCCATCTGGGCAATCGTCTGGATCATACCCAGGGCCACTTGCCGCTCTCTGCCGGGGTGTTCCTCACTCAATACAAAACAGGCAAACACCTGCGCGCAGCTTCCCGCTGAAAGCATTCCGGGGAGGGTAACATGAGTCTTACCCTCCCCTGTAGCAAAGTCTAGATTCCCAGCGATGACTCTCAACACAGTGTCGCAATGAGCGTCAAAGAACATCATGTGATTGTGCCGCCTATTGTAAGCACGCGGTTGCCTCTATTTCGACTCTTGCTCCTTTGGGAAGCGCTGCTACCTGAATACATGAGCGCGCCGGAAACGGTTCAGAGAAAAACCCTTTATAAACTTCATTCATCTGCGCGAAATCCGCCATGTCGGTAAGAAAGACGGTCACTTTTACTACATCCGCCATACTGGCTCCAGCCGCATTTAGTACAGCCTTTACGTTGTTAAGGCTTTGCCTGGTTGCCTTGGTGATATCGTCGCTTATGACCTCACCAGAGAGTGTGGCCGGAAGTTGCCCTGAAGTAAATGCAAATCCGCCTGCTCTTATCCCCTGTGAATATGGACCAACCGCCAGCGGGGCATCATTTGTGGCGATAAGCTTTTTCATTTCTACCTCCTCTTAAATCAAGTGAAGTTTTTCTCCACCTTCCTTAAACGCGGCAATCGCTTGATCTAACTGATCTTTCGTATGCTTTGCCGAGAGCTGTACTCGAATCCTTGCCTTACCCCTTGCCACCATTGGGAAAACTATAGGAAGAACATAGATCCCTTTCTCCCAGACGAAATCCGCAAGCTCCCTTGCTATCCCGCTTTCTTTGCACATGATGGGTACAATCGGCGTCTCGCTATTGCCTGTATCGAATCCAAGCTGTTGAGCCGCATTGATGAAGTGGTTTCTATTCTCCCATAACTTAGCCAACCATTGCGGTTCGCTATCAAGTACATCGATTGCGGCGATGCACGCAGCGGCCACTCCCGGAGGTATTGCCCCACTTAACAGCCAGCTCCTAGACTTGTTCAGCGCAAACTTCCGCAGAAACTCACTTCCAGTAACATGTCCTCCGACTACCCCAAAAGCCTTAGAGAAAGTCCCCATCTCCGCGTGAATTTGTTTGTGGCTCAGCCCGAAATGGCTTACAATCCCGCGCCCCTGCTCCCCAAGCACACCTTCACCATGCGCATCATCCACATACACACCCGCCCCATGCTCCCGAGCGATGTTCGCAATGTCAGGAAGTGGCGCAAGGTCTCCATCCATGGAGAACACGCCATCGGTAATGATCCAGATCTGTCGATATCGAGGATCATGTTGTTCTGCCTCTTTCATCACTCTTGCCAAATCGTCTGCATCCTTATGCCTGTAGACTGCCCTATCCGCGTGAGAGAGCCGAATTCCGTCAATGATAGATCCATGGTTCAATTCATCAGAGACAAATAGATCGCCACGGGTAGCCAATTGTGGAATCAGCCCCTCATTAACTGCATAACCAGTCGGGTAAGTCAAAGAAGCCGGTGCCCTTTTAAACCTGGCGAGCCGGCTGTCCAGCTGCTCGTGGACACCCATGTCTCCGGCAATCGAGCGATCACTTCCGGCGCCAGCGCCGTATTCCTCAGTTGCCCTAATCATGGCATTAACGACCCTGGGGTGGGTTGACAGACCCAGATAGTTGTTTGCCGCAAGCATTATCACTTGCTTGCCATCCATCCTACAGTCCGCTCCACTACTGCTCTGAAGTTCCCTCGGTTCCCAAGTTAACTTCTCGCTCAGCAAACGCTCGTACTCTTCCTTTAAGTACTGCGTGGGGTTTCTATCGACGCTCACCTAAATCACCTCTCCTTGGCGAATGAATCCTACAGTGATTGAACCGTTTGTTCTTGCATGCCGGTGTTCCTAGCAGCAGAACCACTCTTGGCATCTGCTACTT
>JAUVYF010000110.1 GCA_030603215.1 Candidatus Bipolaricaulota bacterium | reverse complement strand
GGGCGGGTTTTCGCCATTCACCTGTTAGTCGTACGGGGCTCCTTCCCCTTGGATTCGAGCGGTTTCTCCCTCCGCGATATATCGGTCGAAGTACTCTGCACAGTACTCGTGGGGTAGAGGTTTCGAGAGCCCAGTAGCCTTAAGAACTCTCTCGAATGAAACCCCGCTATCTGAAAGGCCCAGCATTGCCAGCACCTGAATCGCAACCTTATCGCTCGTACAGAACAGCAAGCCGTCAGATTCATCCGCGTAGAGAATGGCGATGGCTTCCACCTCTCCATCGTGGAGAGCCATGTTGAGTCCCTCATCGAACACGGCACGAACTCGCTCGATGTCAGACACAGAGGCGGAAAGCTCGGGGATGACTCCCTGCTTAATTAACGCGGCAATGTTGATCGGTGCAGGGACAGATCCTATCTTTCTGTCGAAGAACAGCGCTTCGTCGTGTGCGATTGTCGATGTCACGGCTACGTTAGCTTCTCGGAGGAAGGCGCTCCATACATCCAACTCATGCGCTGTGATGATTACGCTGGCATCAAGCAACAGCTGTTTCGACCTGATAGTCATCGGTATCTTCGAATCCGTACTTAAGAAGAGTGGCGCACAAATCGAGCAGACTAGTTTCTAGTAGCTGCGCGAGCCTAGCGCGTGACAGCCTTGCTCTCTTGTAGGCGAGGAAAGCCAGCCTGACAAATCGTTCAGGCAACGGGGCTGGCTGTCGCCAGTTGGCGGGCATTGTGCTTCGATCTGTCGAGCGAAAACGCGGATCATTCAATACAGCTCTTACCTGATCAGCGGTGAGTCTCCGGCAGTGGACCATTCGCCAAAGCAGTGCCTCAGTAGAGACGTCAAAGTCCCGGGCAAGCTCAACAAGGTCGCCATAGGAGACCTTCCCGTCTCTAATGCGAGCCTTGATCTCAACTTCTAGCACATCAGCCGGGAGGAGCAAGTTGGCAGCGAACTCGTCGGCCAGACGCTCCACCTTTTCTGCTAGATCGTGGTCATCGCCCACAGATTCCTTCGAGATGGTGTCCCTCGTTACCAGGTGGAACAGCTCATGCGCAAAGCTGAAGTTGCGTCGCCAAGGTGCTTGCTCCCGATGCATCAAGATCCCATATCCGAAATCACCTACCGCTGATGCAGCAGATCCAGCTTCCGCAAGATCCTCATACCAGATCTTCACTGAGTAGTCTCCCTCAAGGACTGCAATTAAGGACGCAGCTGGCCGGCCACCAAGATCCAGTGTGTTCGCGACGTCTCTTGCGGCTAGTATGGCATTATCATACGAAGCTGTCTCTGGATTCAGTTGAACGACCGGAAGGTCACGTTTGGGCGTAATCCCAAGAAGGGACTCAAGCCCATGGTATTGCCTACAGCGCTTGAGGAATGAAGCTTCTATCGCGGTGGCGCCTTCCTCGGGATAATCTCTCCAGAGCACGCGCGCTGATACAGGCTTATCTCCTGCTATCAGATACTGAACCTCCGTATGGAGAGCATCGGCAATCTTCACCAGTTCCCATGCCTTGACATCTCTCCCACCGCGTTCGATCTCGGATACAATCTGGTGAGCGGAAAAGCCAACCTGCTTTGCAAAGGCTTGTTGTGTGATTCCCAGCTTCTTCCGAAGCGACCTAATGCGTTCTCCAAGGATCTTATGCAGTTCCTCCATGTTGCACCTCCAGTTCAGCTTAGCTTTCGTGAACTTACGAATTACCAGGTGGGTAACCCCGCCACTGTATGGTCATCAAGGCCTTATGACACGGCGGTGGTAACCTCCGCCTGGATTCCAATACTGCCACTATCAGCACTCTCGCTTCGTTGCTTCCTGTATGTCTGCTTTAGACTTGTGACTCTTGCGTGTCAATTCAAGATTAGATTGAATTTCCTGCCTCCTTAGCCTATACTATAGCGCATATCGTGCCCGTATTCAAGATTTTCTGTTACGAAGAAATCAAAGCAGCGCGGTGTATCCAAACGCGAGAGGAGGGTAACATGGCAAAGAAGGGTTCAACGCGCAAGATCCACAGAAGCGCGAAAACCGGCAGGTTTGTGTCTAAGAAGTATGTGAAGAGCCATCCGGACACAATAGTCACCGAAATCACCAAGAAGTAGTCAGGCAACCGGTGGCTAGTACCAGTGTCCTTGTCGCGAGGTAAGACCAAGTCACTGGGTCTACCATTGTATATAAGCTCATATGACCCGTCAAATGCGCAACCGCTGGTCTCATCTTGCACCTCCATCATCGGATCGACTGGACCCTGTCGTAGCTGCTTCCCGAGATTCCAAGATTCCGAGGACACCATACTTATCTCTGGCTGACCTCACGTTTTGCTCCTGGCTGTGGCGACATTGTTCCGTTATCACTTCTAAATCAATTGTGAAATAGGGTTCATGTCCCCCGAATTCAGAACGAGCTGGAGCAGTGTTTCAGCGAACTTAACTCTGCCTGAATCCAATTCGCAGTCTTAGGAAGCTCATGGCGTGAATACGAGCTTCTCTCAAAAAGCGGAAGTATCCGGTGCTGGCTAGATCTCAGGTTCTCCCTTCCTCCCGTGGTTTCAAGGTAAGGATGCTTAGCTAGATCGTTTCCTTGAGTTTCTCATGTAAATCGGGTCTTCCTTTTAGCGGTACAAACCCAATCGTAGACCCCAACCCCCGGTGTTGACTCCCTGCATGATCAGATTTATCATCAATCTTAAGCTTACTTTCACTGTGAAAAAGAGAGCAACTGATGAGAGCAATAGGAACACGGATTGCAGGTGTCATGCTTCTTCTTCTCTTCTGCCTTGGTACGGCTACGTATGCAACCCAATCATCTCCCGGGGTTCTTATCACCGAGGTTTCACCACACCAATTAGAGTTTGTTGAGCTCTACAATCCTACGGAGCACATTGTTGACCTTCAAGGATTCTGGCTCTGTTACTATCCCGCCAATAGAGACTCGTGGGAGAAGCCGTTTCGCAAAAAACAGTTCCCGGATGGCGCAGTCATCAGGCCACATGCGTACTACCTCATTGCTTTTGGGGAAACTTGCCAAGTCGATAGCTTGACAGTTGATTGGTGTGTCTACCAAAGCAAGCAGCTCAAAGCCCTCTTGGGCACGGTAGCAGTCTTTGAAGGGCGGCCCAGTAAGAACACTCTTGTTGATGCTGTGGGATGGGGCGAAACAGGACTGTACTTGGGTGACCCTGCTCCTTCTCCGGCCAAAGGCATGTCAGTTTCTCGCCGCCCAGGTGAGTTCGGTCTTGAGGTGTTCCGGGATACGCAAAACAACCTCTGTGATTTCACCATTGAGCAGCCGGCACCGTCTAGCAGTGAGGTTGGCGCGGTTCTCTTTCTATCTCAGGAGGCGGACCCTGTTATCGATAAGTGGAAGCTTGAATGGCAAGTTACTGTGTGTAGTAGGAGTCTATCTCCGGCAATCTTCGAGATAGCCCTAGACAACGAGCTCGGTTTGAGAACCAACTGCAATGCCTGTAACCAAGAACTCGGACCGGGAGAATGTGCTGAGGCCACTGTCCAAATGGACATAGGTAGCGGATATGGCTTCTACGTACTTGACCTGGAGACCTCAGGGTTCAGTGCTGAAGATAACCAGATAATTGACATTGGCTGGGCTCACTACTATGGAGAAGAGGTTGTTCAAGTATTTTCTTCCTTCGTGCATTTTGATGGGGAGCTCAATCCCGCGATAACATGCCTGACTGGAATCACGAGTGAGGACCTAAGACAGGCACCGCTCCTAATAGATGTCCTACCGGGGGTCCTGGAAGAGCTTCACGGGAGTCCGGTCGTTGTCTACAGCCACAACCGATTTGATCAACGATTCTTGTCAAGTGCAGCTGAAGAACTTGGCCTGGATACACAAACGTTACTCTGGATTGATGCGTACAAATGGGCCAGAGAAGCCTTTCCCTTGCTTGAGAGCCACGCTCTTGCGGCGGTAGCAAAAGACCTAGGGATCGGAAGCCAACAGCACCGCGCACTTGCCGACGCGCTGATGACTGGTGATGTTTTTCTAGAATCCCTAAAACGGCTCGGGAGCGAAGTTCACATCAGTGTCCATGTCACTGGTTCAGACTACGCTAATGCTGTGTCCTCTTTATACCTTGACGCCTGTGTACTCCTGCGGACAAACGAATGATGGGCTTTCGGAATGTATGGCAGGAGCTCCGGGGTCTAATCTTGATTCTGGGGAATTCCGTGAACGCATACCCTCTGAATCGTGATGAGTAAGATAGAAGCAGTCCAACGTCCAGCGTCCAAGGTTGAAAGACAGTAATCGGTAATGCATGGAAGACACAGGATGGGGGGACATTCCCCACAGGATTAAGGATTATGGAGTATGGATTAAGGGAAAAGACACGAAAACCCAGTCGGGAATCGAGAAAAGGCGAGTTGAATAATTGATTGGTTGACTGGTTGAATAAGGAATCGCGAGCTGATTGCTGAACGCTGATAGCTGAAGGCTTCCTTTCTTCCCGAACACTGATACCTGGTACCTGATACCTGCCTTCACCTTGATTTCTCAACGAGCAGCCTGAGATGAGGTCTATAGCCCACGAGCTACCCTAAGAGCGGGCGGGTTTTCGCCATTCACCTGTTAGTCGTACGGGGCTCCTTCCCCTTGGATTCGAGCGGTTTCTCCCTCCGCGATATATCGGTCGAAGTACTCTGCACAGTACTCGTGGGGTAGAGGTTTCGAGAGCCCAGTAGCCTT
>JAUVYF010000038.1 GCA_030603215.1 Candidatus Bipolaricaulota bacterium | reverse complement strand
GGTGGATTGCCGATCACGGCGTCGAAGCCGCCTCCCTCACCCTGCCCTCTCCCATAGGGAGAGGAGGAAAGGTGGACCTTCCCAGAGCGAGAAAGGTGCGTTTTCCCAGAGGGAGAGGGCAAGATGTGGGGGAACTCGGCGTTCCAGTCGAAGGCGTTGATGCGGTAGCGCTCCTCTTCGTCAAGCAAGCTTATCTGTTTTCCTTCGTAGAAGTCCGGGCCGATGAGCGAGTTACCACATTTGATGTTGTCACCGAGGTCGGGCAGCGCGCGTTCGTGAAAGAGTCTCAGGTTCTTGCCCAGCGTTTCGGCGTTCTCGCCTTCGAGAACTTTGAGCAGGAGCGAGAGCTTGGTCACCTCTACGGCTTGGGTGTCGATGTCCACGCCGTAGATGTTGTTTAGCAGGATGCGCTTCTTCTCGGGTGTGGTCAGTCGCCACGCCCCCTCACCCTGCCCTCTCCCTGAGGGAGAGGGATCAATAGTGCGGTAGAGTTGCGGGCTCTTACCTTTGGCGTGCTTTTCCGGTTCGTGCTTTGTGTACCACTCCTGGTGCCAGTCGAGCAGGGTCTGGTATGCACCGAGGAGGAACGAGCCGGAGCCGCAGGCAGGGTCAAGGATTCTTAGACTGGATACCTTTGTGGGAGTGTTTTGTTCAAGCAGCTTTCCTACGGTGTTCTTGACGATGTAGTCGACGATGTAGGTGGGGGTGTAGTAGACACCACCGGCCTTCTTCACCTCTGGCTTGTCCTCTACCTTGGCGTGATGGCCAGGGGTTAACCGAATGACCTTACCTAAGAACTGTTCGTAGATGTGGCCAAGGATATCTGCGGGAAGGACGGAGAACTCAAATGGACTTTCTGGGTAGTAGAGACCCTTGATGATTCCCTTTATTAGGTTGTCATCAATTGTAAGATTGAGGGTGAGGTTGTCGGGGGGATCCAATCGATCCTTTTCTGTACTGAAGTGGAACAGGCCAGAATTATAGCGTTCATCAGCTCGGCGGAAGATCTGGCACAGCCGCTGGTAGATGTTGGTCCCGTTCCGAAGCGCCATCAATTGCCCGTAATCCTCGATCCCCCGATCCTCACAGATACGTAAGAAGATGATCCGGTCGATCGTCCGCTGTACCGCGAAGTTAAGCTCGCGGGTGGAGAGTTGTGCGTTACGTAGGGCGATGTTTCGGGCAAGGACGTCACGCCAGGCTTCGATCTCCTTTAGGAACGCGGTGTCAACCTCGGCCGTTCCTTTCTTGCGCTTGGCCGACTCTGCATACCTATCGAACGAACCCTTGAGGATCTCCTCGCGGGAGAAGATGGAGGCGATTTCTTCCCAACGCTTGGCGTACTCGGTGTAAGTGAGGTAGAGGATGCGGGCGCTTGATGCCTTGTCGGCCCGGTTCGGCTTTACCCGGCAGTCGTAGACAGTGAACTCCTCGAAGTCGGTGAGGATGGAGAGGGGGAGCTTGGCGGACCAGGCATAGCGTCGTAGCTGGTATGCTGGTTCGGGATCGTTCTTGATATCAATCCCGGCGCGTTTTGCCTCGACGAAGAACTTACGTGTCCCACCGATGCGGAACGCGTAGTCCGGGGCCTTGGTCGCTCCGCCGACCTTGATCGCATCCTCGTGAACCACGTCCTTGTACGCCTCGGCATAGCCCGCCTCGTTGTAGACGTCCCAACCGAGGGCCTTGAAGAACGGGTTGATTAGCTCCAGGCGCACCTGGGCCTCATTGTAATCACTGGAGCGATAGGCTTCGCGATTGCGTTCGAACCGTTCGATCAGTTCAAAGACTTCCTTCGGCGCAAGCATTCCTACTCTACCTTCCGGAGTTTCTTTCATTGTAATCAGTAGTTTATAACGTTACACATTTCTGGACAACCGCACGGCACAGACGCTGAGCGAGCGTGGTTTTCGATCAGTTTCGCAACAGCGACGCGAGGCTGCCGAGGGATTTGAGCGGTTCACTGAGTGAATCCCTCGCTTAAGGCCGCGAAGTCGCAGCGAGTGTTTGACTTTGTAGGCTTTTGCCTACAATTGTTGGCGGAATGCCTACAGACAGACTGCTCGTGACGCTGTTTCCGCAAAGCCGAAGTGCTGTTCTATCGGCGCTGGCCGATATGGAGGCGAGTGGCTCCACCTTCATGAGATCGCTCCCAGAGCGAATCTGAACTCCAAGACGGTGATGCGCTGGCTGCACGACGCCAAACACGGTACAGGCAGGCGACGGAAAGCGGGTGCTTAGGACGAACACCGACCTTCCCGCCACTGAGGTAGCCCTCCAGTACAAGCACCTACTCACGGTGGAGCGGTTCTTCCACACGGCGAAGAGTCTACTTGAGACAAGATCGATCTTCCATAAGACCGACCTGGCGATCACCGGACACCTGTTCACGAGCTTCCTCGCTCTCCCGTTCATGCACGAGCTCACAGAACAGCTGAAGAGGAATTGCTGATCAACCAGTTACGTATCCGCACTTCGGGCACTTTCGCGGATGACAGGCACGACAGTAGACCTTACCGCATTGGGTGCATGGTCCATAGGCTTTGGGGGTCACTAGATGCAATTGGTGATCGCAAACGGAGCGCGGCCGTTCCCAAGTATAGCTATATTCGCAGGGCGCTGGTTCCAGTTTGCGCGTCAGTGGGTTCCAGTCCAGGGCGATATGGCGCTCGCCCTTGCGGCGTCGGATCGATATCTCGAATCGCTGTACCGGCATGATCAGCTCCAGCGTCTGTATCCACCTGCATTCCACGTTCATGGCATACTTCTGCCGTAGGTCACCCACCTTAGCCTGATACTCGCGGAGGATGGCTTGTAGGCGTTGCTCAGTATGCTTCTGCTCGGAGCGTTGTCTCTCGGTCAGGTCAGGCTTCTGCTGGAGTTGCCGCATACGTTCAAGCGCCTCTTGACGCAGCTCCAAGTGATAATTGAAGATGCGTCTCAGATCGCGCTCCTGGCGCTGCCGCATGCTGCAAAGAAAGCGACCCAAGCGGCGGCGAATACGTGTTGGCAAAGCGCGGTTCAATACTGTAGTAAGACGCGCCATTCCCCAGGGGGAGCAGAGTTGTATCCCTTCAGGAAGGATGGTGTTTTCACTCGCTGCTTCCGCCGCGGTGTACAACAACGGGTCGAGCAGGTTGTCCAGGATGCTGCCATTGTTCAGATTGATACCCAGATGCAATATGCCGTCCCGCTTCTCGTCGGAGATGGCGCTGTAGCGGAAGGCAATGATCAGATAGCGCGTCCAGGCAGGGATCACTCCTTTGAGGCGATAGGTGGCATTTGTCAGTTCCAGCGTGTGTTCTACGATCCGCTCGGGGTTGGAAGGAGCCACGCTATCCACATCCAGGATTTGGCGGGCAAGGCGACCGCGTGTGCCCACGACTCGTTCCAGGCGGTTCATCCAGTCGGATTCCAGCGTCACGCGTTGCGCGTGTTCGGGCAATTTGGTACCAAAACCGAGTCGCGCAAGTTCCGGGATCTCTAGCGCTTGTTGCAACGCCAGCGGGATAATCACTTCTAGACCGTCGGGCGCGATGCGGTCTGTAACTGCACCTTCTCTCTCCAACACCTTCTCGACAAAACTCAGTAGCTCAGCCATCAGCTCTCAGTATAGGATTCATTGCTTGCAACGCCCATCGTTAGGCAGTCTCGAATTCTTCGCCGAACAGTTCATCGTCCAGGACTTTGACCGCTTCGTATTTGCTCTTGGCTGCGACGATGCGCTCACCCCGGGCGTCGAAGACGGAGGGCCGTTCATGATCGGTGGTGTCTAGCCAGGCATCGAATACCATGTTGGCAAAATCCCCCTCGTCCTCCATTTCACCTAGGATGGCACCGATCTCACCCACTACTAGCTCAAACATGTTGATCTTCTCGTCCAGGATACGTAGCACCTGTTCCTCCACCGTGCCCCGCACCGCCAGATTGAAAATAAACACCTCGCGTTGTTGACCGATGCGATGAATACGCCCGATCCGCTGCTCGATGATCATCGGATTCCAGGGCAGATCGAAGTTGATGAGGGTGTTGCAGAACTGCAGATTGCGTCCTTCACCACCGGATTCGCTGCATAACAGCACGTGTCTTTCCTCGCGGAAGTGGTCGATCGCCGCGTCCTTTTCCGGCCCGCTCATGGAGCCGTCGAAGCGTGCAAAGACGATCTTGCGCTCGTTCAGCAGGCCGGCCAAATGCGCCAAGGTCTCCCGGTGGTGGACGAAGACCATCTTCTTTTCGTCAGGGTTCTTTTTGAAAAGGTTGAGCAACGCCTGTTCCTTGATCCCGCAGGAGATGGCCATGTAGCGCTGGTGCAACGCCTGCCATGCAGGCTCTTCTTTACGCCTCGTCGCAAACCGCTCTATCGCCGCGGCAGCTGCGGCCGGCGAGGAGCCGGCAGCGCTTAGCAGATGCTGCAATGCCAGCCGCTGTTTCCCAGCACCCTGGGCATGGGCGGCTCGGAGCCGTCTCGTGATCTCACGGTAGCAGGCTGTCTCTTCGTCGTCGGAGTCGAGACGCAGAGTCACGGCCTGTCGCGACGGCAGGCGCACATCGACGAGGGAACGGGTGTTGCGAATCATCACATCGCGCATCAGGTCGTGCATCCGTTCCCGATTGGCGGGGATACGGGGTTTCGCCGGCGTCATATAAGCACTGCGGAACTCCTTCTCCGTCTTGAAGATGCCCGGCTTGAGTAAGGTGAGCAGGTTATAGAGTTCCACCAAGTTGTTCTGCACCGGAGTCGCCGAGAGCAACAACAGAAACCGCTTATGCAGACCGTCCACCAGTCTCCAGTTGTTGGTGCTGCGGTTCTTCAGGTGGTGGGCCTCATCGACGATGATCATGTCGTAGCGCTGCTTTCTCAGACGTGCGAAGTGGTCCTTGCGGCGCGCCGTGGCGATAGAGGCGATCACTCTCCGCTGCGCCCAAAATTGTTCCGGGGCGGTGCGGACGAGAGAGTTGTAGCTGGTGGCAAAGTTGATGCCAAACTTGGTCTCCATCTCCTCGTGCCACTGCCCGACGAGTGACGCCGGGGTCAATATCAACACGCGCTCCACCATACCGCGCAGCATGTATTCCTTAAGCACCATCCCAGCCTCCACGGTCTTGCCCAGTCCTACCTCGTCTGCCAGCAGCACCCGGCCACGGAACTGCTTTAGCACCTTGCGTACCGTCTCCACCTGGAACCAATAGGTGTCCACGCCGTGCAGTTGCGGCAGGCACAGCAGTTCATCAAAGCCACCCAAGAGGTTCAACCGCTCTAATTCCTCGCGTAGGTGATACCAGCGACCGCCATCGGCGTCTGACGGTACGATACCATCAGGCAGGAGTACATCCTTCACAGCCAAATCAAACTGGAGAGGGACATTCGCTTCAGCGCGGGAGAGTTCGGGGAACTGCTCCTCAAGTGCGGCGAAGGCTGCTGGGGCTTTAATGGCAGCGGCATTCCTCGCGGTGACGACGGGCGCGTCTTCTTTCTTTGTGGGCATACGTGTAGCGTTGTAGGACTTCCTTTCCCCTTGTCTGGTGATCTGCTGCATCCTAAAACGAATCTCAGTAATCCAGTGGACGATCCACTCATCAAGGAACTCACCGCAGGGGGTGCAGTCAACCGCAGTATCGAACCGGTCCAACCGGTGCTGTTTCAAGATGTTATTAGCCTGAGGCCAGCGACCCTGCTGCGCGAGGGCGAGCGCCTTGTACAGATGATCGTCGCACCGGGAAACATAGCGCTTATTCAGACGCTTCAGAAAAGTTAATGCCCGCGCTGGCTTTTCCTCAAGTAGGGCTGCCAGTGCGCCAAGATTGAGCAACGCTGCATCGGTCGGATAGGCACGAATCGCCTCCTCGGCCAACGCCAGCGCCCGCGCCCTTGCCCCCTTCTCTGCAACCAGCTCAAATATCTCGTAGTGCCGCTTATCGGAATCAGACAATATCAATTCCGGCTGACTATTCCCTTTATGCCTCATCTCAAGTCACACCCCAGTTGTCACTGTAATAATTATGGAGAGTTGAAGACATTTTCGGCCGCTTGTGACAGAATTGCAACCCCTGCCTGAAGCTCTCCTCAAGCTCCTCTTGAGCGGACACCCTTAATCGGCACCAGGCCTTGCGACACAACGCCCCACTTGGCTCCTGGCCATAAACTTGTATACTGAAGGTATGCGCCCCGGAAAACTAGTCTTGGCAGTCATACCCTGGGTATTCGAGGGACATCTCTGAAAGCGCGCGCCGTTTTGTATGAGTATCTCTTGAGTTTACCCTCATGGTGGCCTTTTTGTGGCTCTTGGTCGTCAATGCGCGATCCTGATACGCCAGGAGGCGCCTCTGTTCTAGTAGCAGAATCCGTCAACTAGGGCTGGCAACACATCGTTGACAGGTGTAGCAAAAACAAGTATGTTAGTCTTCACAAAGTTACTCTCTGGAGGGAAGAGACAAGATCATGCCACAAAACACTTCAGGAATTCATTTGGCACAACCAAGAGAGAGTGTCCAGGTTCACCTACCAGATGGTAGGGTTTTCCAGGGAGCGCCAGATACACCCCTGGCCACATTCTTTAAGAAGGCTTTTCCTGACATGGCAAACCCCCCAGTCGCCGCAATCATCAATGGGAGCCTGAGCGAGCTCACCTGGCCGGTGGTGCATGATATGGACACAATCCCAGTTTTCCTTTCTGATTCGGATGGGATGAGGATTTACTGCCGCAGTCTCTCCTTTCTATTGATTGTAGCGGCATACAAGTTATTTCCACGAGCCCAACTGTTGATTGATTACTCAGTGCCACACGGCGGTTACTTCTGCCGGATAGAAAGAGGGCGCCAACTTAGTAGCGTCCAGCTCTCCAAGATCGAAAAGCTTATGCAAAAAATGGTAAAGGAGGATGAGCCAATCATTCGAGAGCGGCTTTCTGTTGGCAAAGCAAAAGAGGTTTTTGCTTCGCGCCAGGAACTTCACAAGGTGCAGCTCCTAGAAGGGTTCAAGGAGAAACACATACCTATCTATTCCTTGTGTGGATTCCGCGACTACTTCTACGGATATATGGTCCCTTCAACCGGATATCTGCGGACCTTTACCTTGGAGCCTTTCTCAACAGGATTTATCCTTCGTTTTCCTCCTCGTGAAAACCCGGGAAAACTTCTTCCACCACAGCGATTCACAGTTCTGCGCAACGTATTTAACGAATACGGAAAATGGCTGAACCTGCTAGGAGTAGCTGATGTCAATTCACTAAACAAGGCTATTGATTCCGGGAGGATCGAGCAGGTGATCCTCGTTTCTGAAGCACTTCATGAAAAGAGAATCGCCGAGATTGCCGGTGTCATTGCGCGGCGACAAAAAGAACAACATCACCTTGTATTTATCGCTGGCCCCTCCTCTTCCGGCAAGACAACCTTCTCTAAACGTCTATCTATTCAATTACTAGCTCAGGGATGCCGCCCTTATGCCCTACAAATGGACGATTACTTCCTGTCACGGGATCAGATGATCAAAGGGAAAGACAAGGAATTCGACTTTGACTCGATCAACGCTCTCGACATTCCGTTCTTCAAACAGCAGCTCTGCGCTTTACTTGCGGGAAACAAAGTTCACCTCCCTCGCTACGATTTCTACACGGGAACCCGAGAGCCAGGACCAACAGTGACGCTAGAACCGGCGAGTGTTCTATTGGTAGAAGGTATTCACTGTCTTAACCCGTGCCTGGCAGAAGATCTAACGGAAGGAGACGCACTCCGCATATTTGTCTCTGCCATTACTCAGCTCAACCTGGATCGTCACAATCGTGTTTCCACGACAGATACCCGCTTGATCCGTCGCATCGTTCGCGATGCTGCCTCTCGCGGGTATACGGCGGAAGAGACTATTGGTCTCTGGGAAAACGTGCGCCAAGGAGAGAAACAGAATATCTTCCCTTACCAGGAACAAGCTGAAATAATGTTCAACTCTGCCCTAGCTTATGAATTGGCTGTGCTGAAACCGCTGGTTGAACCACTTCTTCTCCAAGTAGAAAACATGCGAGCGCGTATAGAGACAGAGCGGCTTCTCGCATTCCTACGCTGGTTTAAGCCCTACACGGCCAGCATCATTCCCAGCAACTCCATTCTGCGCGAATTTATCGGTGGTTCCAGTCTAGATACCTCTACCAGGACTAGTTAGGGATATTTCTCTCCCTGCAACTTTGTCCTTCAAGCCCTCAGGTTTCCTGTAGACAACACCTCGATAAGTTGCCGCTAAGTCCTGCAGATGCTACAATGTCTCAGGTTGCGGGCATAGCTCAGTGGTAGAGCATCGGCTTCCCAAGCCGGGGGTCGCGGGTTCGAATCCCGTTGCCCGCTTAAGAGTGAGGTCTCACACTGAGCCTTCCTCTGTAACTTTGTCATGAACAGAACAAAGGGGTGCTATGAACCAGATCCAGGAACCCCTAGGCGCCTTCACCTTGGACAAACTGGAGGCACAGGTCAAGCAGTGCAAGAAGTGTAACCTACAAAACACACGCACGAGCGTTGTCTTCGGAGAAGGCAGTGCTACAGCGAACGTGATGTTTGTAGGCGAGGGACCTGGTGAAGTAGAAGACCGAACCGGAAAGCCATTTGTTGGGCCAGCCGGACAGAAATTAGACGAGGTTCTTGCGTCGGTAGGCATCACGCGCGATGAGATCTACGTCACCAATGTGGTTAAGTGTCGACCACCAGGAAATCGTGCCCCGAACAAGAAGGAGACAGCAAAGTGCGCGGCTTATCTAGAAGCACAAATTGCCTTGATCAACCCAGGGCTGATCATCGCGCTGGGAAACATTCCCACGCAATGGTTCCTCCCCAACACGCCCGGGATAACAAAAGTACGCGGAACCTGTCTTGCTTGGCGTGGTGAGATCAAGATCTTCCCAATGTTTCATCCGAGCTACCTCCTCCGCAACCCATCACGCGCTAAAGGAAGCCCAAAGTATTTGACTTGGCTTGATATCCAAAAAGTGAAGGAATGGATAAATGAATACCCAGGAAGAAAACACGCCTGAAGGACAGCAGGCTCTTGTTGAAGAAGCCCTTGTTCAGGCTGAGAAATTCCGTAAGAAAAAGGACTACAAACAAGCAATAAAACTTCTCGTAGAAGCTCTCCAATACAGTATAGACAAAGGAACGATCTACTATCGACTTGGCAATGTCTATATTGACGGAGCTGACCTAGCTCGGGCCGAATACGCGTATAAACGTGCTCTGGAGATAGATCCACACTATGTGAATGCGATGCATAACCTGGCAATCGTTTACAAACGCCAAAAGAAAACCTCCCTTTATGTAAAAACCTACAAGAAATCCCAACGTATGCAACTACGTTACCCGCGCAAACAGAAACTCACTCCGAAACAGAAAACACGATTGCGTCGCTTAAGCTTCAAGACCATGCTGTACATGCTTCTTGGTGTTGGCGCCATCGCCATCATTGTTATTCTTCTCTTCCGCTAACAAATAACTCCGCCAGGAATGAAACATCGTTTGACCCTATGTTCCCGATCGTGTATAGTTTTCTCGATTCCTATCTCAATAATCAGGAGAAACTTATAAGTGGCAAGGAAAAGAATCTATGAGATTGCAAAAGAACTAGCTGTATCCAGCAAGGAACTGATCGCCAAGCTAGAGGAAATGGGGATGCCCGGTCTTAAGGCAACCAACACAGTCGATGACGAAGAGTACTCTCTCATTCTCAACATTTACCAGGAGAACGTGGCAGTTGCCAAACCCAAAGAAAGGCAACGCAAGCCTAAGAAAAAAGGTGTCCCGCGTGCGCCTATCGTCTCCGTTCTTGGGCATATAGACCATGGCAAGACAACCCTTCTCGATGCGATTCGCAAATCTCACTTGACTGATAAGGAAGCCGGGGGAATCACTCAAACAGTTGGGGCGTACCAGGCTGATCTGCATGGCCAACAGATCACCTTTATCGACACCCCCGGGCACAAAGCATTTACCGGAATGCGTGCTCGTGGCGCAATGGCTACTGACATTGCCATATTAGTAATCGCCGCTGATGACGGTATTATGGCACAAACAGTGGAGGCAATTGACCACATTCGAGCAGCTGACATCCCAATGATCGTAGCAATCAACAAGATAGATAAACCAAATGCCGACTTGAAGAAAGTGATGAACGACCTCGCCCAGCGTGGTTTCACCCCAGAAGACTGGGGAGGAGACACTGTCACGGTACCCATTTCAGCTATCAATAACGAAGGGATTGACGACCTGCTGGAAATGATCCTACTTGTCGCGGAAATGGAGGATCTCCGCGCCGATCCAGATGGTTTACTCGAAGCAAGCGTCATCGAAAGCCATCTATCTGTGGGTCGTGGCCCAGTGGCAACCACAGTAATCAACCAGGGAACCATACATCAAAGCGATTGCATCGTTGTAGGATCGACTCATGGACGAGTGAGGGCTCTACTCAACCAAAAAGGGGAACAGATACGGAAAGCAGCTCCAGGAACAGTGGTGGAAATCCTTGGCCTTCAACAGGTACCGCAAGTCGGAACACCGATTGAAATTACCAAGAACATTGTTCAAGCAAGGCAAATCGCTGCCAGCCGTTCCGCAAAACAGGTGGCTGAACGTCGAACAAGAGCACCACTAAACGTGGAAGATCTATTCCGCGAAGCTATCGAGGAAAAGAAGCTTAGACTCATTGTGAAAGCCTCCTCAACTGGAGCCCTAGAGGCGATCCATCACGAACTCAACTCCATCACAGTAGACAGTATAGAGCTAGAATTTCTTCATACAGGAGTAGGGGCGATTTCTGAAAGCGATGTCCTCTTGGCTTCTGCAGTAGCCAAGAACTGTCTAGTCATTGGCTTTGGGACAAAGCCAGGCTCCAAGGCAAGAAAATTGGCCAACCACGAAGGAGTACTCATCCTCTACTATGACGTTATCTATGAACTAGTCGAGGAGATTGAGCGCTCTCTCAAGCAAATGGTTCCTCCAAAATACGAGGAACTGAAGCTGGGCGAGACAGAGGTACGCGAACTGTTCAAAGTACCTGGCGGTGTAGTGGCTGGTTGTGCCGTTACCGCAGGAAAGGTAACCAGCAATGCAAAGATTCATGTTATCCGAGGCGATGAACAGCTATTTACCGGGGAAATCATGTCACTTCGCCGATTCAAGAAGGATGCCCGCGAGGTACAAAGCGGACAAGAATGTGGAATCCGCATAAAGGACTTTGACAACATCCAGGTAGGGGATAAGTTAATCATTTTTACCCTGAAAGAGGTCGGGCCCTAGATCTGAGCAAAGGTTGTCTTCTTGCCCCGTATTCGTTTCTCCCTTGTGCGGTTTTCGTCAACCCGAAACACTTCAAGTGAGTCCTCCTACTATGGTTACTCTACTTGGACATGGTTCTGCGCTATACTGGGGGGCATGGTATGAACTACGCAATACGAAATTATCGAATTGGAATCATATGAGCAAGGGATATACACAGGCCAGATTATGCGAAGAGATCAAGCGAAACCTTTCTCAGATCATTGAGTTTGAGGCTCGCGATCCGCTACTCAAGACAGCTCTCCCTACCATAATGACAGTGCGCCTATCTCCTGACGCGCGTTATGCCAAGGTATATATTGCCTTGGATTGCCCAGAAACGGATAAAGAAGTAGCGATGAAGGCTTTCCGGCACAACCAAGGATTCTTCCGCAGCGCACTCGCCCAGAAAATGTCCCTCCGCTATATCCCTGAGCTCAGTTTTGTCCTTGATGAAACCCTGGAATGGGCTACGCGATTGGAATACCTATTGCGAATTGATGATAGTGAAACCCCTACAAATTAAGCAGATTCTCTTGTTTCCGTTTCGACACCCAACCCTGCTCTGGCTGGCTGTGTGCTTCTCCTTTCTTCTTTATCTCGGCAACAGCCCAGCAAGTATCTACGACATGCAAGATCCATACTGGGTAGTCCCAATAGCCACTCTCGTCCTCCTGTCTCCTCTGTGGCATGGTTTGTTCATTCTGTTAATGAAAGGCTATTATAGTAAATCCCCAATCAGCATCACTGAAGCGCTAGGCCAAGCTATTCCTCTTTATACTCGGCTTTTTGTTGGGGAGATCCTGGTTAACTTACTGGTAATCGGGGGAGCATTGCTGTTCTTCGTTCCCGGAGTGTACTTCGGGCTGCGTGCAAGTTTTTACAAGCAAGCGATTTCAATAGGCGGAAGGACTGCTGTTGCCGGAATAAGAGACAGTTTCACGCGGACACCGGGGTGGCGAATTCCCACTATGCTCCTATTACTTCTCAGTCCTTTCTATGCGCTTGCCTTTCTTTTTTCTTACGCTGTCTCAGCCGTTACATTTGGGATAATTGGCGAGGTGCTTGGTGTCCTTGTATCGGCTCTGATGTTCGCATGGACCAACACCTTAGTAACAGCTATCTACCTAAGCCAAGAAACTCATTAGTTCTCAGCTGTCAGCTGTCAGGAGGAAAGGCAGTCCTCAGTTTTCAGTAGTCATCTCTGAAAGCGCGCCACTTGTCAAGTCATTCTCTTCTCCTTCCTCTGGTTGATAGTGCCCGTCACACTAGCCTTGTATCCCGATGGGTCGGAGTCATCTCTTCGCTGTCTAGGCAGCAATAGGTTGGTTCGGGAGACGTGTCGCAATCAGTTTGACGAACCTGGATGTGGTTCATGACAACTTCGCGCTCACGCCTCCCTCGTTGACACCACCTGGTAGCTTTGTGATGGATCTTGATACACCTGTTTGTTGTTCATCATCCAATA
The DNA here is from genome assembly GCA_030603215.1 of Candidatus Bipolaricaulota bacterium. Lineage (GTDB taxonomy): Bacteria > Bipolaricaulota > Bipolaricaulia > UBA7950 > UBA9294 > JAUVYF01. The sequence goes on along the minus strand of JAUVYF010000038.1, from coordinate 932 downwards.
GGTAGCCTCTGCCAGATGACGGGCCACTGCTCCGACCGCCTTCGGATGTCCACGACGGCTTCTCACCCGGGCATATAACCGGCTTACGTGCCGTGTTGGATGCCCGCGACGATGTATTACCGTTGCATTTGCTGCTTCTATGAACGCCCACTTGAGGTAATGATTGACGTCACACCTTGTTCTTCCGTAGCGTAGTTTCCCCCCACTGGCATGTACCCGTGGTGTTGTCCCCCCATACGAGGCTAGATGAGACGCACTGGGGAACCGTCCTACATCACCCACTTCGGTGAGGATCACCACACCTAAGATTAACCCTACCCCGGGTAACGTAGAGATACGGGCTAACGCTTGTGTTGGGGTGAACAGCTCCTTCATTCGCTTCTCAAACCCGCTGATCTGCTCTCCGAGATGATCCAGTTCGTCCAGTAGCCGCTTGGTGGCGTACTGGGTGTGGGCAGGTAGTAGGGTTAATCGTTGATCGAGGAGGTTGCGTCCGGTTACACCAAAGATATCGCTGACCTCATCAATACGAACCCCGTACTTGGCCAGGTTGCTGTGGATACGGTTCTTCAGTTGGGTACGTTGGTGGACCAACACCATCCGTGTACGAGGAAGCTCCCGTAGATCCCTAAGTTCTCGTGGGGGAATCCATACCGTGGGTAGTGTGCCCGACCGTTGTAGACGGTTGATCCCTCGTGCATCCAATCTGTCGGTCTTGTTGATCGATCCACTCATCAGCTTCGCCTTGCGCGCGTTGACCAGTTGCGGAACCATTCCTGCAGCCTCGATCTCGTCGGTGATCCAGTACCAGTTGCCGATCGTCTCCACAGCGACCGGAGATCCGGGCTCGAAGGTCTCCAAGAAGCCCGATAACGCCCCCCGTACGTGATCGATCCGCTGTTCTGCCATTACCTTCCCCTTCTCATCCTGTA
>JAUVYF010000135.1 GCA_030603215.1 Candidatus Bipolaricaulota bacterium | reverse complement strand
ATTCGCCATTCGCCATCACCCGTTACCCATCACTTTTCACTCATCACTGTCCCTTACTCCCCCTCCCTTTAATTCCCTCCTTTACCCCATGTAGTAACTCCAATCCTACTACTACACGGGGCGAGGTCGGGGAGGGAAGATTGTTGATAATCCCTCTCCCTCGATGAAGGGAGAGGTTGGAGCCTGCCCCGGGCCCCGATCCGGGGTGAGGGTGAGAAAGCAGTAAGGAGAAGTGGCGAATTGTGAATTGCGAAGGTCGAATTGCGGATCTTAAATTGTAAACCTAAGTAAGCCAGTAATGGTGAGCGTCAAGTTGCAGTTTCGAGATTCATGCTTCGGAAGTTGCTTTTCCAGATTTGCAATTCGCAATCCGATATCCGATATTCTTCCTCTCCTTTGCAAATCCGCAATTCACACTCCGCGATGCCTTACCCATCACTCATCACTGTCTCTTGGCCCTTCACTGTTTGTCGTCTTTCGACCTTGGACCTTGGACGTTGGACTGGTTCTATCTTACTCATCATTTGTTACGGTTCTCAAAGGAAGGGGGAAGGCGGGCCTGCTGCCCAAGCCCGTCTCCTCAGGGAAGAACCATTAGATGTTCTTACCGCATGACCTAAGGATAGATGCGGACAAGAAATCTTTTGAGGGCAATGGTCGGAAATCCATGCACCAGCAGCGGCGTCTGCTGATCTCAATGGTTAAGAAAGGGAGCGCCAGGCGTCCTGTTATTCTGGGGGAGGTTGAGCAGCCCGCCAGTATTGCTGTACGGTTTCAATCAAGCGCTCAAAGTCTCTTGAGTCAACAGGTTTTGTCATGAAGCTTGCCGCCCCACTGTCATAGGCCTTTACCATGTCTTCTTCTCGCTCAGAGATGGTCAACACGATTACGGGGATGCGCCGCAATCGGTCATCACATTTGATTTTATCCAATACCTCGAAGCCACTTATCTTGGGAAGGTTCAGATCGAGGAGTATCAAATCGGGGCGGGGAGCATCGACAAACTTGTTCTTACGCGACAAAAAGTCGAGCGCTTCCTCTCCGTCACGAGCAAAGTACAAGTCACACTTGACATCACCCTTTCTCATCGCTCGTTTTATGATTGTTTCATCATCAGGATTATCTTCGACAACAAGAACCTTTATTCTTTTTGTCTTAAGCATTTTTTTTCACCTCTCTTCTCCCGATTGCCTTGGGGATGGTAAAGTAGAATGTAGAGCCTTTTCCAACTTCTGAGGTTACCCAGATCTTGCCTTTATGTTCCTCTACGATCCGTCTGCAGATTGCGAGGCCTGCTCCGGTTCCCTCTTGGTCTTCCTTTGGGTTAAGTTTTTCGAATATACCAAAAATTCGTTCTTGGTACCGAGATTCTATCCCTATTCCGTTGTCTTGCACGAAGAAGGTGTTCATTCCTCTGTTCCCCGATTCTTGCAAGTAACCGACGCGCACCGCGGGCAGGGCTTTGTCATTGTATTTGATCGCGTTTACTATTAGATTACTAAACAGCTCTCTTATACGGGTCTTACTTCCTACCGCAGCCGGCAAGTTGTCCGCAATCTGAAGGTTAACTCCTTTCAGGCGAACTTCAAGGTCCTGTGCCGTTTCTTCTAGTAATCGCTGTATGTTGATCTGCTCGAACGAGCTAGCATCCATATGAACGCTGGACAGCTTGAGAAGATCATTGATCAACGCGCGCATGCGGGCTGAAGACTTCTTCAGCGTTTTCAAGTAGCCTACGCCTTCCTCATCGAGTCGATCCGCGTAGTCTTCTAGCACAAATCCACTGAATGCTTCCACTGTACGCAGCGGTTCCTTTAGGTCATGGGATACAACATGAGAGAATTCTTCCAGTTTCTCATTGCTTTGCTCGAGGCGTGTTGTCTTTTCCCGCAATCCATTTTCCAGTTGCTTGATTCTTGTAATGTCGATGTAGTGATCTATGCGTCCACCAGTATAGCGCTTGGTGGCAATGGGGATCGATCGATATTCGAGACTTCTCCCTTTTCGTTTTGGCCCAGGACGCACGTGGCAGGCACATGAATCAATCTTCCCACCCTTTTCGAACGCTTCTTTGACAGCTTGTTGGATATCTTTGCTGTCTTCAAACACGTCAGCGTACCGTGAAAGGGCACGCAATCCGTCAATTCCAATCAGACTGTCGCGATCGACCCCGAAGAAACGTTCAATGGTCTTATTTGCCCACACAACTTGTCTCTTGCGATCGGTAATAATAATTCCTGAGTCCAGTGTGTCAATTGCGTCCTCAATTAGGTATCGATAAACAGCTTCAGTTTCCATCAAGCGGCGTTCAAGCTCCACTTGCTGACGTAGATCACATGCTTCTACTACAGCCACCCTCTGTGTCGCTCGTGTCGCTCTTATTTCCACTGGAATTACTGCGCGTTTCTGCGAGATGAAACGAACCTTCACATCACGTATTTCTCCTCTCTCAAACAGCCGCGCAAGTTCAACCTTAATTGAAGATACGTCATCCGGATGCACGTATTTGGCGAATTGTAGAGAGCGCTCGGATTGGTATCCAAGGGTATCGCGTGAGATTTCATTGCGTTTCAGTATGTTTCCGTCCTTGTCTATGAAATGAATCATGTTAAGCGACTTCTCGAAAATCTCATTACTATAGTCTCTATCAAGGCTCTTTGCTCTCTGCCATTTTCCACGCCGGGCTTTCCTGGCGTTGTTCACCAATCCTATTCCTCCTCCGACCGCCAGGTTAGTTGCTAGAAATGTGAGTAGAAACCCCGGGGTTCCCTGACTTCCCGTTAGCAGGAATGGTAGACCGATAAGCCAAGTTGCGAGGGCAAGGACGAGCCCTCCTCTTAGCCCTAAGGAACTAGCTCCAATTGCCAATGGAATAGCACAAGCCACAACGATAAGGCCAAAAGGATGGTAACCTGAGAGGCGTAGGAGGACTGCGGTGAGAATTGCGATTCCGTATGCGACAACAACAATAATAGCGCGCTCAACCGTGTTTGGCTTATTCGCTGAGTGCATACCATCCTTGAGCAATGTTTCTACTTCGTCAATAGGCACAAGTGCCCATGTGTACTGTAAAAGCGTGTCCATAGAAACGTAAGGACAGCGGTCACTTATTGGGGAGATCTTCTTCCCGATTTAGCTCTTCACGGTTAAGGCAAGGTAACCCAAAGAAAGCCTCAAGCACCTATTCTCTCGCCAAGACGCAAAGATC
>JAUVYF010000104.1 GCA_030603215.1 Candidatus Bipolaricaulota bacterium | reverse complement strand
GACTTTTTGAGGCTTTAACTCTCTTTCTTTTCTTTGTAGTAAGATAGTTTTGATCTTAAAACCCATCTTTCTGGTTTTCCTCTGCGATCTCTGCGTCCTCTGCGGTAAAATGACTTTGCTCTTAGCAGTAAGTTATCTTTGCTTTTAATCCATTCCTGCCTTTCTCTGCGTCCTCTGCGGTTAAATGTACTTGTCTTTGCCGGAAGAAACCCATCAAATGAAGATCTGACCCCGGACTCTCCTTATACTTCTGCAGGGCCTGTCACCTGTGTAAAATACAATGGTAGACCTCGGTCTCACTCCCACCATTCACGAGCTCAGCCAGTTCTCAACCGCAAGCTCGCTTACGAAGGCAAAATGGCGATCATTACTCAGGATTGTTAGGTTGTGGAGACGAGCTACAGCAGCAATCTGAGCATCACTGGGTGGAATGGGTCTCCCTTTAACCTTTTGCTCTGCCTGAATCCGGCCAAATTCCTCAGCCGTAGGGCAATTATATTCCCAGAGGATTACTGAATCCAGGAAAGCCTTGAGGCGAGCTAGATTCTCCTTCTTGCGCTGGCTGGCATAAACAGCATAGTAGAGCTCCCCTAAAACGGTCACGGATATACCAAAGGTATCCCCTGTCCCCTCTGCCTTCTGCAACCGGGATCTGAGCTTTTTCTCACCTTCCAGAATCTTACTGACATGGTTAGTGTCCACCAAGTAATCGCTCATATTTAGGTTCCGGCTCTACCGATCAAGCTCCATCTCGCGCATCTGCCGGATATCGGATAGCAGACGATTGAGTTCCCCTGGCGTAAACGACCAAGTGCCGACGTGTTGTAACAGGCCTTCTGCAGAACCACGTTTGGATTGCTGAATTGGGCGACTTCGGAGAAAATCCACAAAATCAACTACCTCCTGTAAACGGTCCTCGGGCAGTTCCTGCAATTTACCTGCCAACTCTCTTAATAGCACAGGAGCTACACTTTTCACTTCAACCACAATGACCTCCTTGCCTAAATATACAACAAAACTCCCTTAGCCACCAAGCTTCATTTACGTGTTACCTTACGGCTTTGGACTTTGGGCATAAAACGTAGAAGATCGAACTCCAGCAAACGGCCATCAACCGTCAACATTCGTCTCTAGGAGAACGCAGTTCTTACCATTGCCTGCTTTTCCCGTTCTTGCTACAATTTCTCTGATGAAAGACCTCGCCAAACGGCTGACCATTATTCAATCGAAGTTGGAGATGCCTTGTTCGTCTGATACATCTCCGATGCGAGTGTGGACGATCCAGCCAGTGGAAGTCTTGGTCAAGCTTAGAGAGGACCGGGTGTTGCATACTGACCCCCGCTGCATTCCGAAGGAGTTTCACCACGCCTACGACTGGATGCGCGCTCAGATGGGGCAACGTCTCGCTTACTATGACGGTCATTACCCCTGGTGGGGATGGCATACTCCACGTCCTGATCTGCGGCAATCGGCCCACTTGCCGCATGGCAACCAGGGAGTGCGCCTGGAACTTCAGATTGACCCAACCGAGGTATTGCTATCCGACTTCGACGCCTGGCACAGTGTCTTGAACCGCGGCTACCTGGCCCTCAACGTGGAAGAAGACGAGGCCTGGTATCAACGTTCTGAAGCGGCTATCCTCAATCAACGGCCTTGGCCTCCACGGGAACCGTGGTATTCGGGCATACTCACCAGTTGGGAGCGTGTATTCGACCTGGAAGCCCTAGCTACATCAGAGTATTGGCAGCCCGGGCCGCGTTACATTCAGGCCACGTTTGAAACTCTGCGCCTAGCTAACGTGCGTCAAGCCACCCGCTTTGTAGCCCGATAGAAAGGATAGAATCCATCACAGATCTCGCGAATGATCCATTTCCCCGCGCTACTACATATCACTCATCACTATTCACAATCCGAACCTCGCCTTTCCCTCATCACTGCTTCATACCTCATGATTCTTAATCCCCTTCTTGCTTCTTGGTTTCGCCTTACCAGAAAAAAGGGACGGGCAACTTTTCCTCTTGCGCGTCAATGCTTTTCTCCTCATCTTTCCCTGCTCGACAGTAGGCTAGTTAAAAAGTAGCCTGTCTTTTTTTCTTCTCCTGATCGCTGACAACTGATAGCTCGAGTCCTCTGGACTCGCACTATTCACGGCTGTTTCACTAGCCCCGTGAGCCCAGCAAGCCGCTCCCTCAGTTGGCGGACTAACCCCCCTGGCTTGAGTATTGTCAGTTGACGTGGTGGATTGAAGTAGTCGCGAGTATTGAAGGTTACCAAGTACTGGCACTTAGACGAGACCGCAGCTGCAAGGACAGGAATGTCCTTTACGTCGGCCCGCCCGGTCCATTGCTCTAGGGCATCGGGAACGGGATCAGGGGTCTTCACTAACGCGTTCTCTACGAGAAGCCGAAACACCGGTAATCCCTGTGGCAGCTTCGCTTGGAGGTTGCGCTCTACTTCATCGAGTACGTAGGGACAAGTTAGCCCGTGAATCAACGTAAGCTCGGCCAATTGCAGAAGCACATAGCTTGCTGAGGAATAGGACTGCGATACCGAGCCGGCGATCAGAACATCAGCATCAAAGAAGACGCGAAGCTTAGGGGTGGTAGCGCTCTTCATAGAGTCGCTGGCGCTCTTCATCCAGGTCATTCATCAGGTCCTCTACTTCAAGGCCCGCTTCCTGTCGTAGACGCTCAAGTTCCCTCACCAACTTCGGAACGGCGGGAACCTTAGGTGCAAGAACGAAGACCCCGTCGAAATCAAGAAGTGCCATCGGTTCACCCTCTTCTAAACGGTACTTCCTACGAAGCTCTATAGGCAGCGTTAGTGTCCCCCGACGCCGCAGAGCAACTGTCTTGGAATTAACATTCATCACGATCACCACAATCAGTATATGCGCATTCCCGCTATTCCGCAAGACAACATATAGCCGTTGCACGATGAGCGAATCTACCAAGCAGTGAGGGTACACCTAAACAGCGTCTTGCCGTGGTTAAGAAGTACCTTAGCCGTTTGTTTTCACCCTGATTCCTGCCTTTCTCTGCGTTCTCTGCGACCTCTGCGTGTGAGTCTAGGTCATATGAGTCCAACGTCCAACGTCCAATGTCCAACGTCAACTCCTTAAATACCTGATGAAACCGGAGATTATACTTCTCACCTTGTCAGCCTGGTTGTATAAACTGTCAAAGGCATCTGTGTCGATATATGTTTGATCTAGAGCTACATACAAATGTGATTGAACCTCTGTTCCTGATCTTAACGCATACCTCAAGAAGCGGACAAACTCGTCATCTGAGTTACTATCGAAGCCCTCTGATACATTAGCCATGATAGAAACAGAAGCGCGTTGGATCTGATCACGCCTGCCCTGTGGAACAAGTGATATTCCATATTCCATGGGGCAAGCCAAAGTCTTTGGCAAACTTTCCCCGAGCCGTTAGGCGATAGATTGCTTGGGTTAGCTCTCGAGCGGCTTTCCACGCCTCGATATCTTCAAACCTCTTGATGGCCATTGTTTTCCTTTTCTCATTGGGCCTTGGACTTTGCTTGGACTATCGACCTTGGACGTTGGACGTTGGACTGTATCACTATCTCTGCGACCTCTGCGGTAAATTGTCTCTGTTTTTGGCAGTAAGTTATCTTTGCTTTTAATCCATTCCTGCCTTCCTCTGCGTTCTCTGCGCCCTCTGCGGTTAAATGTATTTGTTTTTAGGTTTAGGTTTAGGTTTTGCCTTTAACCCTATTTCTGCCTTCCTCTGCGATTAGATGTCTTTGTTCTTAGTGGTAAGATGTCTTTTGCTGTCTGGAGTACTTTTTGTTGGGGGTGGATTCGTGTGGTTGCGGTACTCCACGATCAGCGTGATCGCCAGACACGTTCACCAGAGGAACAAACCCGAAGAATGAAGGTCTGAACTTACCCAAAGATCCTAAGGTCCAGGGATTACGGTCAATCGTGTGCTTTATCCTCAGCGACGAGGATTCGTGTTGTCTCTGCCAGAAGTCCCTGAAGTTTGTGTTGCACAACATCCCAGAGAATCTCCGTATCGATCCCGAAATACTCATGAATCACGATGTCCCGTAAGCCGGCAATCTTCTGCCACTCCACTGCAGGATAGCGATCGCGAAGCTCTTGGGGTAGTTGCTTCACGGCCTCTCCGATGACCGCTAGATTCCTTACAACCGCATCCACTGTCTTATCGTCGACCTCGAAGTCCACATAGCTCAATCCGTGCGTGTAGCGGAGTATTCTAGAAGAACTCTCACAAATGTCATCCAAGAACAGCTTGGGATCACGGGACATAGATTGCCTCTTCTTCGACGTACGGGCGCATGCGGGGTTTGATGGCCTTACGGGTAACGAGATCGATCCGGCAGCCGAGCAGCTCCTCCAGGAAGGTCTTCAAGTCCATATAGCGATCGAACTTCGCTGGACCGTTGAACTCAACGATGATATCTGCGTCACTGCCTAAGCCTGCTTCATCTCGTGCTAGCGAGCCGAAGAGAGCCAGAGACTGAACATCAAACGAGCTGATCCGCTCCCAACTACCTTGTAATTGTTTGAGCGCATCCTCGCGGCGCATTACCATCTCCTCCAGTGTGTAGATCGTAGCGCATGTCCTTATTCAGGTCAACTCATGAATCAAAGAGCGTTCTATGCTCGAGATTTGACGTCACTACGCCACGATCAGCGTGATCGCCAGACAGATTGATGAGAGGAACAAACCCGTCAAATAAAGATGTGACCCCGGACTTTTTCAGGTAATATCAGTAATCAGAGCTTTTTCATCGTTGCTCATCCCTCTCTTTACTAACCAGTCTTGATCCTACCCACTCCATAAACCCTCTGAAGCCTTGCGTAACCTCACGCTCAAACCGGGAAGAGTCAATCACATTGCCTTGCGAGCCATGGTGGAAGTGATATGGATAGGTAGGAATGTGCTTCCACTTGGTATCAGGGAAGTTATCGTAACGGTAAGATCGACCGGAACCTTTGTGTTCCCAATGAAAACCGAACCGCGCGTTCAGCTTCCTGGACAGCCAGACATCAACAAAGCTACCCTCAATAAGCATTATGCGCATCTTAGTCGCT
>JAUVYF010000101.1 GCA_030603215.1 Candidatus Bipolaricaulota bacterium | reverse complement strand
ACCTAGCCTCTCCCTTCATCGAGGGAGAGGGATGTTCTATGATCTTCCCTCCCCGACCTCGCCCCGTGTAGTAGTAGGATTGGAGTTACTACATGGGGTAAAGGAGGGAATTAAAGGGAGGGGGAGAAGAAGACAGTAATGGGTGATGGGTGAAAGGCAAAGGCGAGTCAAATAGTTGATTGGTTGAATGGAAATAATGGTTTGTAGGGTTCATAGAGTTCGTTGGGTTCGTTGAGTTGAAAACATGGTCGGGAGCCGAGAAGAGGCCAGTCAAATAGTTGATTGGTTGAATGGGAAGGACGAACTGAGAGCTGACAACTTTCTTTCCTGATAACTGATGACTTTCTTTTCTTGGTTTCCTCTGCGTTCTCCGCGTCCTCTGCGGTTAAGCAGTGTCTTTTCTCTTTAGCAATGAGTGAAGGGTTTGGGCTTATACCTCTTTACTGGTTTCCTCTGCGTTCTTTGCGGCTTTGCGAGAGGCTAAGTTTTTGAGTCTTTCTCTGGGTCACCTTACCCTGACTGCGAAGAATCAGTTATCATTACTACACTGTAAGGGAGGCAAAATGATTGCGAGCTTTCTTGTTCTTCTGTTCTTGTGGCTAGCGATCGGACGGAACAGTGACCCGTGGGCAATTGCCATCGGTATTGTGTCAGCAGTTGTAGTGCTCTTGCTACAAAGGCGTCTGTTCCCCAGCATAAGCCTCTTTCCTCTGCGCCTGTTATGCCGAGTCCATTATTTAGTTCACTTTCTTCTCACCCTCTGCATCCGCTTTGTGATATCAACCATCCATACCAGCCGTTTGATCATCCTGGGAGGAGAAGAAGGCCAGATTATTGCCTTGCCAATCGAGATAGATGATCCGTTTGCTCGATTTATTCTTCTAAACTCAATCACTCTTACACCATCTACAATCTCACTTCTCTTGGAGGGAGACCTTCTCTACATTCACTGGTTACGGAAGAAAGGGAGCGCTGGAGACTGGCAGATGATCAAGAAATCGCTTGAAAGAAGCCTTTCTTCTGTTTACATGAGGAGGACAGATGATCGCCGCTGAGACCGTTCTGCTGCTATCTTTCGCCGTCGTTCTCTATCGGTTCTTCCGTGGGCCAACACAATGGGATCGCCTGCTGGCTTACAACTCGGCCTCGAACCGAGTGATCGTTATCCTTGCTATTGTGGCAATTCTCACCAAGCAAGACATATACCTTGACGTTGCAATTGTCTATGCCGCTCTAAGTTTTCTTGGTCTGGTAATTCTCGCTCGCTTCACAGAAAGAGGAGAAGGATACAGATGATTTCCTCTGGCATTATATGCCTGGGGCTCTTGTTTGTAGTGATAGGCTCAGTTGGAATACTCCGCTTTGGTGATATTTACTCTCGCCTGCAGGCAAGCGGTGTATCAGATAATGCAGGCCTTGGGCTCATCCTTATCGGGCTCATCGTGCGCGGTGGTTTAGAAATGCACGATTTGGCACTTGTTATCCTATTATTCCTTCTTCTCCTCACAAACCCAATTGTTACCCACTGTATCGCGAGAAGCGCCTTTATCCAACGACATACCGGAGTAGAGGAGGAAGAATGATAGTTCTACTAGTTCTCCTCTCCTTGCTTCCGGTGCTTGCTGCCTTTGCCCTAAGCCGGCGGAGGCGCTTCACCGTGATTGTCGGGATGGGGTTGTTCAGCCTGATCCTTTCAGCCGTATATCTCCTTTTACATGCACCAGATGTAGCTGTTACCGAAGTAGCAATCAATGCCGCACTCATAACTTTCATCTACATTATTGCCATCCGCAAAACAGGAAAGCTAGTAGTAGTGAGCGACGAAATCCCTGGCCTCCTTTACCGTGAAGGGCAACAGATTTCGGGGCTTGAAAAGGAGATCCTCTCTGGCTTCGCCAGACAGCTTGGCCTTGAACTAGTAATCCGTTTTCTTCCCGTCGAGCAAGTACCAACAGCACTACAGCAAGGGGAAGCAGACATTGGAGCAGGAGGAATCATTTCAGAGATTGACGACAACACAGTGCTCAAGACCCAAGGATATCTCCCTACCGCCCTATACCATCTTTCAAAACAAACGAAACCTCATCCTAAACAAGAACAATCAACGGTCACCGGCTTTTTCTCCGACCTTAGGGAAGAGTTTCAAGCAGGGAAGATCTCAGCGTGTACCCTTGACTTAGCAAGGTTTGTGGCGCTCTCTCGCTCAGATCTTTCCCCCTACACAGTGAGGCGACTCGATGGTCTATTTTCCTATGTCTTTCTCGTTGCCCCTGCCCAAGAACAGCTCCATCATCAATTTGTCTCCTATCTCAGCGAACTAGAGGAAAGTGGAGAACTAGACAAACTAACAAGGAGATATTTCTCGTGAGACATAGACGTATTGGGCTTAGCATTTATGCAATCATTCTGGTCTGTTGTTTCTGTGGTTTGGTAATCGCATTGTTCTCTTACCAGGAACCGACAGGACAACTTGGAGCGATCTATCTCTCTCGGGCGCCAAGCGAAACCGGCGCGGCAAATATCGTAACTGCGATCTATCTCAATTACCGTCTCTACGATACCTTGTTTGAAATCCTGATCTTCTCTGTTGCAGTCCTTGGAGTGCGTTTCTACCTATCAGATTACAGAGAGAAGGAAATCGTAGAAAAGATTCCAGAGTCACAGATTGTGCGCACTTCGGCAGACCTCTTCTTCCCTCCAATCTTTCTCATCGGGATCTACCTTACTTTGTCCGGACATCTCTCACCCGGCGGAGGATTCAGTGGCGGTGTCGTCGCTGGGACAGCCTTACTGCTGTGTGCTGTCGCTCTCGGAGCAAATACAGTAGGAAAGAGGTTTTATGAGCCAACCCTCAGATGGCTCGAATGGGGAGTACTCCTCGTAGTGCTCAGCCTTCCACTTCTTCCCATTGTCGTTGGCCGACTTCCTTTTACTGGATTATTGCCCCCGGGAACGATGGGAAAGGTAATAAGCGGAGGCTCCATACCAATCTATAATCTCTTGATCGGAATCAAGGTGTTCATTGGCACCTGGGTGATTATCCACTACTTCATGCGTCATCGGGGGGAGGTCTGATGTTAATGATTGCTGGGGTGATTGTTGCGGTGATTCTATTTGGCATCGGTCTTCTCGGAATGATCTTTCGTCGCGACCTTATCATTAAGCTCCTCTCTCTTGGTCTAGTCAACGGAAGCGTAATGCTGTGCCTCGTTTCACTTGGCTCTCGAGCAGACGGAATTGCCCCGATCATCCGCGGGCCAGGGAATGCTGATTATGTCAATCCACTACCACAGGCACTTGTGCTGTCCGCTATTGTCATCAACTTTGCCATCCTAGCCTTGGCGCTTGTGTTCGTTATGCTGCTTGTAGAACACTATCACAGCACTGATTCACAGCGAATCGAGCACGAAATCAAGCGGGAGAGAGAATTGTGACCATTATCGCTCTTCTCCCACTGCTGCACTTTGTGTGTGCTGTCCTCTGTCTCTCGTGGCAGCGTGGAACTCGTGGGATCATCCTTGCCGCATTACTTATCGATGCAGTTCTGCTAGGGGCACTGTTTGCGGTACTTGATCAGGCCGGATCCATCTCCATTACACTTGGTGGGTGGGGAAGAAATGTAGGAATTGAACTTGTCGCTGACCGTACCAGCTTGGTGTTTGGCTTTCTTACCCTTTTTCTTGAGGGAAGCATTCTCTGTTACTTGTGGCGAGAGCATCTTCAACCTTACTTCTTCATGCTGCTTCACCTTCTTCTTGGCGCTGTCTTTTCAGTTCTGTTTGCGCAGGATCTGTTCAACATTTATGTGATCATGGAGCTTCTTACCCTTGTTAGCTTCCTACTCGTGGGTTATGGAAAGCGCCCTTATCAAATCTGGGCAAGCCTGAAGTATCTTTTTCTCGCCTCTCTAGGAATGGGTATCTATTTACTTGGTGTAGCAGTTATCTATTACCATACCGGCACCATGAACCTTGGGCTTATCGCCACCCAGCTCGCCGAACAGCAAAACGCCATGTGGGTACTTCTTGCTTCTTCGTTGCTGGTTACAGGAATAGCCGTGAAGGCCGGAATCTTTATTTTCTCGTTGTGGTTGCCAGCGGCACATGCCAGCGCTTCTCCGGCAGTATCAGCCCTGCTATCAGGGCTGGTGATCAAGATGGGGGTTGTAGTGCTACTCAGACTAGCTGCAATCTTTCCCTTGTCGGGCTCGCTGCTCGTTCTCGGATCACTAACCGGTATTCTGGGAATCGTCTATGCCATAGCTGCTCATGAACTGAAGTACATGCTAGCATTCCAGACCTTGTCTCATATCGGATACCTGTTAATCGGCATTGCCACGGGCTCTAAAATCGCTGTTTCAGGGATCCTTTGTTATGTTCTTGCCCATGGCTTAGTCAAGGGCCTGTTGTTCCTCGCCGCTGGATCAGCCATTCAAGCGACAGGGAAGAAAGATATTCGTGAATTGATTACGGAAAGATCGAATATTCCCCTAGTAACGCGCGCGGCACTTCTTATTGGGACCCTGGGAATCATCGGTCTTCCTCCATTTGCCGGGTTCTATGGGAAGGCACTCCTCAATGCGGGAACGCAATCATATGTCACCCAAACAATCCTTGCTTTGTTATCTTTTGGAACCGTGGTCTCTTTCGCCAAACTCATCCCTCTCTTTTGGTTTGAAGGCGGAAGCTATCTGCCTCGTACAAAAAGCCTATCTTTTCTTATTCTGGCCCTGCCAACAGTGTTATTCTTTCCTCTGACTCATCTTTTCGTTCCTGCCTGGCAATGGCAAACAAGCTTGAATACTTCCATATTCATAAAGAACTTGGTCGTGATCGGCATGGGGATTCTTCTGGCCCGCCCAATCGCTAATCACTTTCCTCGTCTGGAGAAACGGTTTTTTCGACTAGAAGAAGCGGTAGTCGTCATTCTTTCTGGCTTTTTCCTTGTCTTCTTACTCCTACTCTTTACCTAGTTCTTTGATCTTGTCATGTCACCCTTCTAAAATAGGCTCCTCGCATTCCAGCCAAGATTTATCTCTCGCCCGTTCGTTGCACTCACTCAAGACGCCAGGATCGCGGAGAAAGGCAGAGATATGAGTTTAAAACAAAGACATGTTATTGCTAAAGGCAAAGTTATTCTACCGCAGAGGGCGCGGAGGGCGCGGAGGAGCAAAGACAATTGCGGATTGCGGAGTGCGGAATGCGAAACGGGAAGACCGATGGACAAACAAGGAAGAGGCAGATTCCAGATCATGAGACATCCCTCTCCCTTTACCCCATGTAGTAACTCCAATCCTACTACTACACGGGGCGAGGTTGGGAAGGGAAGATTACAGAACACC
>JAUVYF010000153.1 GCA_030603215.1 Candidatus Bipolaricaulota bacterium | reverse complement strand
CCTACTACAGTAAAGGACGTAGTCGTCCGACTTTACGAGCCATGAATTGGTTTGTCTTTCGGCGGGTGGTCAAACACCTTAATCGTCGGAGCCAGCGCCCCTATCGTTCACCAGAAGGGGTTACATGGTATGAGCATGTCTACAGGAAACTGGGGCTGATTCAACTATGATGGAACAACTCCACTGCGATAGCTATTGGTGTGAAGAGAACAGGAAAGCCGGATGCGGGAAAACCGCACGTCCGGTTTGATGAGGGGGGAGGCAGTAGCGATCACAAGGCCTGCGGATAGTGAGCCACGTACAGGGAAACCTTGACACAGATGTATGCCGAAGCTTAACTGGTCGCTGCTCCTCCTCTACTCTACCGGGGAGTTGTTTTAAGAAGCTGTTTTCTCCACTGTCTGATCTGATTAGAATGAACTTTAAATTCACTCGATAACTGGGCAATGGTTTTCTCTCCTTTCGTCGCTTCTAGGGCCACCTTTGCTTTAAATACCGCATCATATCGCTTTCGCAGGTTGTGCATTTCACCTTTCCTCCTTGCTGCTTTTCCAGGCTACTATGCACCTTATTCCCTTGTCCAATTTTGGGGATAGTTATAAAGAGTCAGGTTGTGGAAGAATTCCTGGCCAGGGAAGCAACGCAGGCTCGGTTGGCCCGTCGGTATGATATCTGCGATCAGCTGATCATCCAGTGGAGAAGACGTTACGGCGAAGGCAAGCTAGAAAAGACGGTAAACTCTTCTGGCAAGGATGAGCGGATCAAAGAGCTTAAACGGATGGTTGGTCGGTTAACGATGGAGAACGAGCTGTTAAGAAAGGGCGCACGCTTCGCTCTAGCGCGGGAAAACGAGCGTTCATCCGTGATCAGCTGCCAAGTAATGGGTATCCCTTGTAGTACCTATTACTACAAACCTCGTGCAGACCAAGCCAAACGTAAAAGAAGATATGGATATCAAAGATCGGCTAGAGGAACTGGCGCTGTGGTTCCCACGCTATTGGTATCGCCGTATGACCGCTCAACTAAACAAAGAAGGATTCCCGGTCAACCACAAGCGTGTCTTACGACTAATGCACGACTCGGCTCTGCTGTGTAGGACCAAGCACCATTTCGTGAGGACCACAGACAGTAACCATCCCTACCCGGTGTATCCGAACGTCTACCAAGAGGTGACGATCAGCGGGGTAGACCAGGTGTGGGTGGCTGATATCACCTACATGCGGTTACCAAGTGAGTTTGTCTGCCTGGCACTGATCCTCGATGCCTACTCGCGTCGGGTTATTGGTTGGGCGCTATCAGCGCGCATTGATACTACACTCACCTGTGCGGCACTTGAGGCAGCGATTACCCAGAGGAACCCATCCATAGGTTGCATCCATCATTCTGACCGCGGTGTGCAATACGCAGCGGATGACTACGTAGAGATGCTCAAAGAACACGGTTTTGAGATCAGCATGTCCCGCAAAGGAAACCCCTACGACAATGCACAAGCGGAGAGCTTCATGAAGACGTTAAAGGTAAAGAAGGTATATGTATCAGAGTATCGGACGTTTGCGGAAGTGAAAAAGAGGATTGGCGAGTTCATCGAACTGATATACAATCAACAGCGGTTACATTTGGCACTTGGTTATGTCAGTCCGGTGGAGTTTGAGCAAGAGATCAAGTTGGCTCCGTGGCATGTATCAGTTTCGGCTGCAACGTGTCCAGTTTGAGAGGTTTACTCCAGATGATTAGTCCATCCTGAAAAAGGTGAATTCAACTCGTAAGTGCAACTTTGGTAATTGGTCTAAGAGGCGAGCTGCAGTAGCATCAGCAGCATCACTCAGACCAGTAAATCAAAGGAGCACTGATGAACGCCTACACTTGAGCTCACCCGAGAAGAACGATACCAGATCTACGCGCTGAAACAAGCCGAACACAACCAAAGTGAGATTGCCGCAATGCTTGGTCGGCACAAATCAACGATCAGCAGAGAGATAAGTCGCAACCGTGGTATGAGAGGATACCGACCCCAACAGGCGCACCACCTGGCGTTGAAACGCAGAAAGGCCAAGATTCGACCTCGCTTTAGTGGCTCCATCTGGGTAAAGGTAGGACTGCTGATCCAGATGGATTGGAGCCCGGAACAGATATCGGGAAGGCTGAACACGGAAGAGGGGATCCGCATCAGCCACGAGCACATCTACCAGTACATCTACGCTGACAAGGCATCAGGGGGGAAGCTGTATCGCCATCTTCGCTGTAAGAAGAAGAGACGGAAACGTTACGGATCATACGATCGTCGCGGTGTGATCCCCAATCGAGTGTCGATCGATGACCGGCCAGCGGTTGTAGCTAAGCGGAGTCGAATAGGAGACTGGGAGGGGGATACGATGATCGGGAAGAACCACAAAGGAGCACTAGTAACCATAGTTGAACGCAAGTCGTCCTACACCGTCATTGACGCAGTAGCGCGTAAGACAGCCGCAGCGGTTCGAAGAGTCATTGTAACAGGTCTCACCCTGCACAAGGACCGTGTATACACGTTGACCTACGACAACGGAAGGGAACTCACCGAACATGAGCAGATCGCCAAG
>JAUVYF010000115.1 GCA_030603215.1 Candidatus Bipolaricaulota bacterium | reverse complement strand
CGTTACGACGCAATCCTTCAGGAAGTCAAACATGTTATCCCCCTTTGCTCACTGCCTCTGCCAGTCTGACGGTTCGTTGCCCCACACGGCAAAGTACCACTTGACGAAGTTCTGTTGTGTCCCCAGGATGCCTTTGGCCATCAGCTCCAAGAGACGGGCTTCTAGCGGATGTGTGTCCGTGAACTCCTGACGCAACTCTAACATCAATCTCATGGTCTTGTCCATACTGCGATACGTCTCTCTGCAATTGCGCTTCACTGCGCGTCTATGTACCTTCCCCGGACTAGCCATCCTTCGCTCCTTTGTTCTTTGCCGCCTGGCGGGCCAAGTAGTCCGTGTAACTGAGTGTGTCATGCTGGCCTGCTAGCAACGTCCCCAGGCGCAACAGATACATCATGGCCTTGCCCTTGCTGATACCCCACTTCTTTGCCCAGAAGTCAACCTGTGACCACGACGTTGTGGGTAGAGCAATGTTGATGCTTTTCATGTCTGCCATTACTCCCACTCCTTATGTGGTAGATACATCTTGACCTGTCGCGTTGACGTCAATACCCTATGATAGGGGCATCGGTACGCCTTGCGACGCAATTCATTCCAGAACGGCTCCTCTGCAACCGGGGGCGCCGGTAGTGGGCATTCCCCAGAGTTTTCACACGATTGACCGGTGTAACCGCAACGTTTCACGTCACTACTCCTTTGCTTTTGTATCTATGGTGATGGACGTAGCACAAATACAGAACGTGCGTTTGCAATCATCACACATTAGCTTCACATAGATACGGCGAACATCGAGTTTGTACCAATGAGAACCGCAGTTGGGGCAGAGCAGATAGCCCATGCTTCACTCTCCTATATCTCTAATCCCTGCCACTTGGCGTGAAAGTCACGTTCTAGTCCCTCTGGGTAATGCTCAATGGGTAGTGGTTCTTCCACATCGAGACCATGATACTGACCATTCAACACGTATGCCAGACGTTTCATCGATGCGTCTGTAGGATGGTTGAAATATCGTGGGTTATCGCAATCCATATCGATAAACCCCACAGTCCATCCAGTAGGCCATCTTTGATAGTGGACAAAATCGATTCTTTGCATGGTAGTTCCCTCAATCTCCTATATCCCTGAGTTGACGTTCTATCCGCCGGATGTGCTTGTATGCTTTGGCCTGATCCTTAACGGCCTGCAGGAACTCTTCGTCGTCGGTGTAGCCTTGCTCGGTAGCCACGTCGTCCGTCTTTGCGTACGCCCAGATCGTCAATTGGCCACGCTTGTCACGTTGACGACGGAAGTCCCCGGCCTTGTAGTCCCAGAACTTGAATACAACCTGAGACGGTAACAGACAAGAGTCTCGCCAGGCTTCCAACTCTGAGCGTAGCTTCTCCTCCTCCATAGAGTGATGCGTGTCTCCAATACAATAGGGTGTGACATGACCACCTGACCGTAGGTTTCCCCAGTCTACCACTCTGGTCAGTACTTTCACCGTTTCGTATACGATAACCATCTCCTTGCCAAACCTGCGCATACCACCAAGAATGGACGGGAACGTGACCTGCTTATACTTGTTCGGTCCGACTTTATCGGCAGACGACCGGATGCCTTTCAGCGTCACGTGACCGTCAAAGACGTAGTCTTTCCGACCATGTATGGTCAACGACTCACTTACACCCTCCAGTTTCAATGCGCCAAGCTCTGAATCATCCATCAAGTCTTGGAGCTTTGCGTAACCCCGATGATTGACTATCACAGAGTCGGTGTCACAGTAGTACACGTTTTTCCTACCGGCTCGGTCAATCAGAGATAGCAGATATAGACGGGCTTCGGCAGTCACGTGTGCGGCAATAGCCGGATAGGAGTTGTAGCCTTCCTCTTTTTCCCCTTGCTGAAACACGGTTCCACCTATCTTGTAATAGTCTTGCTTTATCCCCGACTCTGCATTGTACGTGGGATAGACTGCGTACTCCTCTGAATCGCATGTGTCTATCGGTTCGAGTCCTTGTGAGAGTTGACCCCACTTCCCGTACAGAGTATTCAAGAAAAGCTTGGTGAGTTTACGTAGTGAGTTGTTACCCTCATGGGTATATCGCTCTTTCAATGAATAGAAGAAGTCAATATAATCCACGAAGATTCTAGATTTGCGGTGTGCTGCAATCCGACCGACTTTCCGAACCCATCCCCTCGATAACGCTAGCTCTAGCTCTGGTGTAGTGAGTGTTGTCCAGTACCGACCAACAGGGTAGCAATTCTTTCCGTTCATGCGTACCGGAAAATATCGCTTCGGAACTCGGACCAACACTTCGGCAATGATACATCTGCCCTTGATCGCTCTCTTGAGCCAACGCACTGACTTTCCTTCTGTTACCGCTGCCAGATCGCGAGGATATTCACGATTGCGCATGACGTAGGGATACATGCTGTTCACATCAAGTTTGTAGTACGGACCATCTGT
This sequence comes from Candidatus Bipolaricaulota bacterium, assembly GCA_030603215.1. Classification (GTDB taxonomy): domain Bacteria; phylum Bipolaricaulota; class Bipolaricaulia; order UBA7950; family UBA9294; genus JAUVYF01. The sequence goes on along the minus strand of JAUVYF010000115.1, from coordinate 1,905 downwards.
GAACGTTCCCACACGCAACGCTTCGCAAATACCGCCTTTGTACGCTTGACGTGCTAGCTCTTCGGCAACTGGATGGTGATGGATCCAGATGCGACAGGGCATGAATCGATGCCGGAACGCTGTGAATGCTTGCGCTGGTACTGTGTGCTTCCATGCGCCAAGATCATGCGTGGTCAAGAAGTCAAAGTACCACGACCATAGCTTGACCATGATCATGACGTCGTTTTTGCAGTATTCACGCAACTCCTCATCAGTACATGTCTCGAAGTCTATCTCCATCTTGGGATGCCCGATAACTTCGCCCCAACTAGCTAGTGTGCCACGAAAGAAGTTATGGTTGTCCACGAACACGATACTTGAGTGGGTTTTGCGTCCCTTAAAATCTTCTCGGGGTTTGCCCGATTCTTGCCACTCTGCCCACTTATCATCGTCCCGCCCAAAGCGGATGATACGTGTGCCATACTTCTCGTAAAACCCACGCACTGTCCATCCCCGGTTTGCAAAGTATCCGAAGATACCCATCACCGGCATATCAAACCCAAGGTTGTGTGATGTCACTATGAGCTTGTGCGTTCGTGTGACCTTGGATAACATCCAGTCCAGGAATGGGGCCGACTCGGTGAACGTTGACCATTCATGCGTGTCTGCCTTGCCGTTGTTCTGTCGCTTCCAGTAGTGACCTGTGACTAGCTTCAGGTCTTGTCTCTCACCTTGTCCCTCGATGTGTGTGGACGTGGTTTCCGTGTCAAAGAATAGCATGCGTTGGGGACGTGATGATCCCTTGTTGTGCTTGAGAGAATGACCAGAGACTTTCATGAGGCCTCCACTCTATAGTTGACCCCTACAAGAGTGTGTGTCATGTTTTCCATACCACCAGCGGACTCTTCAGCATATAGCTCTAGTATCTCACCATATTGCGACTCTGCTTGCGCCTTGGTGAGTATACGGTCACTACCCATCTGCATGATTTTCGTCTCACGAAGACGGGTTTCAGCGTTCGTATATGCTACCTCGAACCGATACCAATAGTCTGTGGAGATGTCGAACTCTGCGGGTAGCCACAACTCGAAGGGTGGCAATTCATTCGGTCCGAGCTCTTTGATAGCCTTTCCCGTGGACCAGTCAAGTCCGGCTCTTTCCCACACTTCGGCAATGGCAAAGACGTCAAGCGTGGGAAGCACACTCTTCACCGTTTCCGTGAAAACCTTGCGCCCTAACTCCATAGGCCCGCTTGGGCGTATGATCTCCATCGCCATTGCCTTGACTCCAGCATACACCGGCACAAACAGGGATATGAGCTTAGCGACGAAGGAAAGCATCTAGTTCCTCTCTTTCAGTTCGCTTCGGCCCACTCCACATGCGTGAGAAGGCGTCATCTTCGGTGACGTGACAGTATGTGATGGACATGCAAAGAGAGCAGATGAACATCACATAATCCCCGGACTTGTGTATGGAGAACTGATTCTTGTGGCACTGCGGGCATTGCGCAATCATGGTACTTTCCTTTCACTTCTCGCTGTTCATGCTATCTCAGACTACACCTTAATTATATCATAGTTTGCTTCCCCGGTCAAGGGAATAGAGAATCGCTGTATCTATTTTATATGTTCGCTATTCACTATATATGTATATCTGCTGAGAATGTCGTATATAGAATAGTGGTACTCTACTATAGTATAGCAGTACTCTACCAGAAGATACATCATATCTTGTATAGAAGTGTGTATTATCATGTATAGATTATTCTATACCGGGTGGTTATGTGAAAAGGGCTGGGAGCGCTGAGAGGGGAAGTATGAGTACGTTTGAGTGAAGGAGTAGAAGTGTAAGCTTTTCATCACCGGCTGCATTCGAGGATAGGATAATATATATAGGATATAGTAATGGTAGGCTCTGTGAGCAGCA
>JAUVYF010000037.1 GCA_030603215.1 Candidatus Bipolaricaulota bacterium | reverse complement strand
CCAACATGTCCATTCCCTTCTAACTAGATATCCGTGGTCGAACATCATCTTTCCTATTCCACGGGGTAATCCTTCCATTTCGAGTACATCTCTTAGATGAGGCTACCTGGGTTTTCGTACACGAAAAGACGCCCAATAGCTGATCAGATCGCCAAGCATATGGTTCAGACCTAATAGCTACTTATAGTCAATGTGAATTAGTTGACTTATAACACTATATCTGCTAACCATTGTCGCAACTACAGCTACCGTCTGTCCGGGCGCAATCCTGTACCCTGTGCTATCCTCTTCCCATGAAATCTAAAGCAATTATACGCGTAGGGTTAGTCCTGTTTGCCGGTACGTTAGGGTACTTAATTGGAAAGCTCACCATGAGTCGGTGGTAGGGGCTTGCCCATTTGTTCTTTCTTTTCCGCGTAAAAAAGCCAGTGGACAAAGAAAGCAAGAAGAACACCAACGAAAAGCCCTAAAACCCCTGCTACTGCCACATTCATCTTCTTGTTGGGACCAATAGGGCTTGTCGGCATAACTGGAGACTCGATAATCCGTATCGCGGCAGCGGTCTCAGCGAGGGCGATCTTAGCCTCTTGCAGGCGGCTAGCCAGGCTGCTATAGAATCCCTTTGAAATTGATATCTCCCTGGCGTATCGCTCCAATTCCGTTTGCACTTCGATCAGGAAGACGCGCTTCTCCTTTAGAATAGTCTGTGTGGTCTCCAGAGCAGACTCAAGGTAGAAGATCTCTTCTCGCACGGTCCGCGCGCTCGCCCCAGTAGAGATCAGCCGAGATCGCATGTCAACATAGGTAGTATCTAGTTGTTGCTCTACAAGAGTTAAGGAAGGGAAGGCGGCAAGCTTCTCGCCTCCAACTCCTTGGGTCAAGAAATTCCATAGGTCTTCATCAGAGATGGTCCCCTCCAGCGCCTGATCCTCTGTTGTTCCTCCAAAGGCAGCTCGTGTCGCCTTCAGCGCGGAATCAAGATAAGCTATCTCCTCTCGCAGACTCTGGGCACTGACCTGAGTAGAGCTCAACTGAGATCGAAGCTTAGTGTATAGAGGGTTGAATTCCTGATCTTCAAGGACAAGCGAGGGAATGGCTGAAACCCGTTGACCGGCATCCTCCTGGGCAAGGAAATTCCACAAGCTATCATTAGAAACGCTTCTCTCCAGAGTCAAGTACTCTGATTCCGCGCTTAGTGCTTTCTCCAGCGCAGCCAGTGTCGCTTCTTGGCTCGCCAGTGTTTTGCGTCTTTCCCTCAACTGATCAAGGTAGACCTGGTAGTCTCCTTGCACGACATGTACTATTGCTTCCTGGAGCCCGACAAGTGTCGCTTCTTGGCTCGCCAGCTGCTTTCTCTTCTCCCGTAACTGATCGAAATAGCTCTGATAGTCGCCCTGGAGCACAGAGACTTCGGCTTGAAGGATTTCCAGTGAATTCTCTGTCTTGTACCGGTCGCGAGCATCTTCCTGGGCTAGGAGTTCCGCTTGCGCCTGATCGAAGTTCTGCTTCACATAATCATAGGACTGAGCTGTCTGGCTTGAGAAAAGCTGGGCATTCTTCTCAATGAAGCGCCTGGCCCAGGTCTCAGCAAGTACCGGGAGTATTTCAGGATCGTTGCCCGTCCACGTTGCTCGCAGGCAGAGAGGGAATCGACCGGGGAAACCCTCCGCAGTCGTCTCCTCTACTTCCACGCTCACGCTGCCTGGCAACTTAGGTGCACCAAGCCCTTCATCGGCGTCGGGATAGAGGTCATTTGCTATTTCCGCAAACAGATCAGGTGCAGTAGCCAGCTGTTTGTAGGTTTCTGGCGCAAAAACAGTGCCAGTAACCTCACCACCCACTTCCTTTGCCAGCGGTGGTTGAATCAATAGGCTAGTTCTGGTCTCATACACCTTAGGCAAAGAATAAGAGATGCCAAGGGCTGTAACTACAGCAACGACAAAGGTTACAATAACAATCCACTTCTGTTTCCACAGCACGTGGAAGTAATCTCTAAGATCTACCTCGTATTCTTCCATATCCCCTCCAAATACAATGCTCTTTCTCACCCATAATTGCTCGCCAACATGATAGCGTTTTTTCGTAGCCCAAGCAACAATAGTGTACACACAGCCTTGATGAAGGCAACTTAGATAGACCTACCTCACAGTACAGGAGCCCACGATTGATTAGCGACAATTGTGCTTCCCCTTGACAAAAGTACGTTTTCGTGATACATTTCCAGTGTTGTTGGTAGTCGTGCAGTCGTTTTAGTTTATAGTACAGGTTTACCTGATTTTGCTTAGAACGTTCTGTCTCGATTAAACTTCCAGCAAGAAGGAGGAGAATGGCAACTATGGCAGAACGTGAAACTGGTACGGTTAAGTGGTTTAACGATGCAAAGGGCTTTGGATTCATTGAGCGAAATGAGGGAGAAGACATCTTCGTCCATTTCAGCGCTATTCGTGGTGAGGGCTTCCGCTCGCTAAACGAAGGTCAAAAAGTAGAATTCACAGTTACGCAAGGAGACAAAGGTCCCCAAGCACAAGATGTAACTGTAATATAAGCTAAACATCAAAGAATAGACCTGCGGTGTAAGATTGTTTACGCCGCAGGCTTTTTGCTTTGTGTGCTCCTAATTCTATCTTGTTTCACCTATCCAATTTGCGTGCTGGCGTCTCTCAAATGGCACTCTCCGCCGCGTCAATTTGGACATTCTCTGGCATGTTATCACCACTATCGGCAATGGTGCCTGCTTACATTCCTCCTATGACAAGACATTACATATCCGCTCCGCAATGCTGCAAAATCCCAGCGAAACAATCGCTTCTGGAGCCGCTAGGACAATCGGTTCTCCAGTATCTCCCCCGACACGCACCGCCACATCAATAGGAATTCTCCCCAAGAAACGCACCGCGAGCTCCTCCGCGAGCCGCTCTCCCCCATTTCTTCCAAATAAGTCTATATCCGCTCCGCAATGTGGACAAACAAGGCCAGACATGTTCTCCACAATTCCTATCTCGGAAAGCCCCATCTTCTTTGCCATATTCGTCGCCCGTCGCGCGTCGATCAAGGAAACTTCCTGTGGAGTAGTAACAACGATTGCCATCTGTGGAGAGGTTCGCTGCACAACTGTCAACACCTCATCCCCCGTTCCTGGTGGAAGATCGATGATAAGAAAATCAAGCTCCCCCCATCTTGTCTCACCAAGAAGCTGGTCAATTGCTTTGGAACGAAGCGGTCCTCGCCAGATAACCGGAGTCCCAGGTGGGATAATCGATGCTAACGAGATAATTCTCACACCAGCCTTCTCGTGAGGAACAATCGTCCCTTGTTCGGCTTCGGTCTTGGTTGACAGTCCTACCATTTGAGGAACATTAGGGCCGGTGATATCGGCATCCAGCAATCCTACACTTGTTCCCCGTTTTGCCAGAGCATAGGCAAGATTAACCGACAGGGTAGTTTTCCCTACTCCGCCTTTACCACTGAATACAACCACGCGATTCTTGATTCGGGCCATCGCGTCTTTAATTTGCTGCTCCTGTCCTGCCAGTAGTTCCTTTTGCTCTCGTTGTGTCATTTGCCTTTCCTGCGCCATTCTCTTCTCCTAGCCGTGGTCTCTCTCTGCGAAGAGTTTCGTCCCTACCCTAACTATGTTTGCGCCTTCCTCGATCGCTATCTGATAGGTGTTGCTCATTCCCATAGATAGATACCGCATCCTGACATTGGGCAAGTTCTGAAGCCTATCAAACAGTCGTTTTGTTTCCGTAAAGTATGGCCTAGCCTCTTCCGGTTCGCCAGAGCGCGGTCCCATTGTCATTAATCCCTCTACCTTCAGGTTTTTCATGCTGGCGAGTTTGTTGACTAATCCTTCTACTTCCTGTGGGAAGACCCCTGTTTTCTGAGATTCAAGACCGCTATTTACCTCCACCAGTACCGAGATGACCTTGCTTAATCTTGCACACTCCTCATCAAGCTTTACGGCCAGGCGGAGCGAATCAACCGTTTCTATCATATCGAATATCCGTACGGCTTTCTTCACCTTATTGCGCTGCAAGTGACCGATGAAGTGCCAGCTTACTTTTCTGCCAATTGCGGCATACGCTGCCTCGGCCTCTTGGAGGTAGTTTTCACCAATGATGGACACTCCGGCGTTGATTGCCCTTTTGATTTCATCAGCTGTTCGAGCCTTAGCTGCTGCAACCAATAGCACGTCCGGTGGAAGCCCAGCTAGAATTGCCTTCACGTTTTCTTCTATCACATCTTCCTCCTTGCCTTGGCGCGCAACACAATCGATCCAACAGTTGCCCCAAGCTCAGCTGCGACAACCGGGCACTTCACCTTAAGCAAGAAAAACAGTGGGCGATCTTCCTCCGATAATCCCTCGAAATTCCCGTGTCCCTTAGCAATAATAAGTTTCGACTTCTCAAAGGTTTCTATGAAAGCGCTATCACAGTAACGAAGCGTTGTCCCTGGCGCATCGCAACCACTACTTATCACATTGGCCACCTCGTCCATTTCCACATATGAAGCATCTTCAAGGGTTACGTCATTGATGATTGGCTTCCCCCGCACAACAAAGGTCACCTTCTTTCCCCTGCTAACCAGTTCCTCAACTACAATCTTATCAAGGACAATCTCACCTGCATTATCTCCAAGGTAGAGAATCTCCTCAACCTGCTCCAGCCGCTCTTTAAGCAAGGCGTAATCGAACCCGACAAGTTTCTCCCGCAAGCCCTCTTCAATCGATTGCGACAGATCAAACTTTGCACCCACGCCAAAGTCAATTACATTACCCGCCGCTGAAAGCTTAATTGCGGTAAGAAGAGAATCCGGTGAGTTTTTCACGCGCTGCTTCAGTTGAGGATACAGCAAGAGAGCCCGATCATTGTACTCCTTTTTTACTTCCCTATACGGGTCAACCGAACCAATAACGGCATTCACTGTCCTATGGATTACCCTTCCCATATCGACCGGCGTAGCATCCATTGGAAGGCTCGGTATTAGCGCCGCTACTTCACTCAGCACTTCTCTTTGTTCCTTCTTATCCTCAGTCACTCGCCGTGCAGCCTCAAGTGCCTGACGCAGAAAACAAGGAATACAATCAGGATAAACTCTCATCAACACCTCTACTAATAATCGCCAATCTACCCAGTAAGCGCAACTTCTGGTTGACGTTACTCCGATCACCAACTATAGTAATCCTACATACTGGCAAGGAGGATTGATGGGTCGTCAGAAAAAGCCACGCTATTGCAGGGGCTTCGCTGGATTCAACCTGTTCAAACCAAGCGGCATCCCTCTATCACAACTTCAATCCATTGAAATAGCGCTCGATGAGCTAGAAGCAATGCGTCTATGCGACCTGGAAGGGCACGATCAAGCACAAGCTGCCCTGGAAATGGGAATCTCGCGCGGGACAATTCAACGGCTTCTTTACTCCGGTCGACAAAAACTGATCGGTGTGATAATCTACGGAAAAGCCTTAGTCGTACAAGATTCAAGCCATGTGATCATTCGTGGTCTCGGCCACGGGATGCGACACGGCCGCAGGCGGCACGGGTAAGGCTGCAACCTAATGAGCAAGCTTTCCTATCTCCTCATCAGCTCCATAATCATAGGAGTTGACCGCCTGCTGAAACACTGGGCAGCAACATTTCTTACTCTTTCCGCCCCTTACCCCTTACTTGGCCAGGCAATCAGGCTAACGCGGGTTCACAACACAGGTGGGGCCTTCGGAATCTTTCCAGGAAGTAGAACGTTGTTCTTGGCTATCTCTTTCACAGCTGCGCTGTTAATTACTTTCATGCTCTCTACAGCACGCTATCGCAGTCGATTGATGAACACCGGACTATCCTTAGTGCTAGCTGGAGCAATTGGAAACTTGATTGACCGATTGTTCATGGGATATGTGCTCGACTTCTTTGAAATACGCGGCCTCACTGTGTTTAACCTGGCTGACGCTTGCATAAGCATAGGAATAGTGCTAATCATCTTTTATACTCTAGTTGGAGGCAAGAAACATCGATCTACAAGGTAAGCTTATCGTTTTTGAAGGAATTGATTTCACCGGCAAATCTACACAAGTAGAGCTCCTTGCCAACTATCTGCGCAAGAACAACCTTACAGTAACAACAACGCACGAACCAGGAGGAACACTATTAGGAGAAAAGCTACGTAAGATTATTCTGTCGCGGAGAAACGATGAGCTTCTCCCTTTTTCTGAGCTTCTGCTCCTGATTACCTCCCGCGCACAACTCTGTTCCGAAATCATAGAGCCAGCCTTACATATGGGACACGTTGTGATCTCCAGCCGCTATCGTTTCTCTAGCGTTGCCTACCAAGGCTACGGCCGTGGGATAGATCTTGGTTTGGTGGAACACCTGAACAACGCAGCTACTCAGAACCGGGCTGCTGACATCACCTTTCTTATTGACCTCCAAGCTGAGCTCGCCGTGGAGCGCAAACCAAAGAAACACGACCGGATCGAAAAGGAAGACCTGCTGTTCTATCGCCGCGTTCGCCAAGGCTACCTGAAACTAGCCCATAATAATCCACGGGTGAAGATAATTGATGGTGCTATGTCAGTAGAAAGAATCGCTCGAACCGTCATCGATCGCCTAAACCAATAACATTGCTTCTTGATGCAACAATCTGGTATCATGAACATCCAATAATTGGGAGCAAGGGGGATCGAAATGGAATTCATGTGTATGAAAAAAGACCTGGTATTTGGCGTGAAACTTGCCAGCTATGCTTTGGGAAGCCGTAGCGGTATGCCAATTCTCTCCGGGTTAAAGATGGAGACAAAAGGAAATAGGCTACACATCTGCACAACCGATCTGGAACAAGCCATACGTTGTGAAATCCCAATCGAGAACAATGTAAACGATGAAACTGCTGTGCTAAACGGAACCGTCCTTTCTCAGATAGCGGCTCACCTTCCACAAGATGAGAAACTCACAATAAGAACAGATTCTCAAGATGGGGCCGTTGTTAAGCTGCGTTGCGGTGAAGCAATGTTTGATCTACCAACTCTTCCCGCTGAAGACTACCCCAAGATCCCTTCTCTGCCAGAAAAAAAGATTGCTGTTATAGAGGCCAAGCGTTTCCACAATAGCCTTGATCAAACAGCCTTCTCTTCCCTAAAAGCAGGCGAAACCACCCGCCTTAGCCTAACCGGTGTAGATATCGTCCTCAAGGACAGCGCATTGCAAATGATTGCCACCAATGGTTACCGTCTTGCACTGAAAAAAGTTGAAGCCAAAGAGGTTCTCGAAGAAGGTGAATACCTGATCGAGGCAAGCGTGCTAACCAATCTGGACCGAGTCCTTTCTCAACTAGAGGCAGACACGGTGGAATTATACAAGGGGGAAGGACAACTTTTCTTCCAAGCAAGCGGAACAACCTTTATGGCGAAAACAATCGCCGAAGAGTTCCCAGATTTCGATCGTGTAATCCCCAAGGACAGCAAGATTAGTCTAGTATTCAATCGACATGCGCTGCTGGAGGCGTTGCAGCGGATTGAGATTACTGCCGCGGAAGAATCAGGAGCAGTTGTCTTTCGCGCGACAGACGAGGAAAGCGCCGTACAGATCAACTCCTCGTCAAAAAGCAAGGGAGAAGCCGCTGAACGCGTACGACTAGAGAAGGTCCCTTCAGGAACAATAGAGATTTCCTTCAAGGCCGAGTACCTGATTGAGGTCCTCAAGCGAATGGCCTCTACCGAGATAGTTCTGTGGCTCTCTGCAAAGGACAAGGCCGGACTAGTGGAACCTTACGGTGACAACCTTGCCGCGGAGGACGAAGGTTTCCTATACGTATGTATGCCGGTTCGCTTGTCTACTTAGCCGGAGCCTTCTAGCAACGAACGAGCTGCGTCAACTCCAGCCCTAAGAGCTTCATCTACTTTCTCAGCTTGTGGCCCTCCGCCTTGAGCAAATGTCGAGCTTCCGCCGCCGCCGCCGCCAAGGATAGAAGCCATTGTACGCACAAGGACGGCTGCATTGATCCCTCCTATCCCATCGCTTGCCTTGCAAACAACAAGCCCTCGATCATTCTCCTTTCCAGTAAGGAGCACGACCGCTGGGCGTGATCTTTGTTCAACAAGATCAGAAAGCTGCTTGGCCTCCGCAATCTGTGCGTCATGGCGCCCAGAAACAAGGCGAATGCCCGTCACTTCTTCCGCTCCGGAGACTAGCTCATCGCTTATACTTGTGAGAGACTGCTGAATCACCTTCTCTGCCCGAGCGCACAGGTCCTCCATCTCTCTGCGCAATTTCCTCAGCCCTTCCAGCGGATCACCTCCCAATTCCAATCGCAATTGCAGAAGAACCTTATCGGTTTCGCGGAGCCAGTCAAGTGCATTATCACCAGTAACTGCATGGATCCGCCGCACTCCTGAGGAAATACTCTCTTCGGAAGTAATCTTGATCAAACCGATTTCACCACTCCGAGAGACATGCGTGCCGCCACATAACTCCTGGCTAGAATCGCCCACTGACACAACACGAACAAGATCCTTTCCCTTGTACTCCTCGTCAAAATGCGCCAGTGCTCCCATCTCTTTAGCTCTAAGGAGGGGCATTTCCTGGGTTTTCACCAAGACATCGGCAAGCACGATCTCATTGGCCAAATCTTCTATCTTTGCTATTTCCTCAGCATTGAGCCCTTCAAAATGAGAAAAATCAAAACGCAGGTCCTTATCGGATACACGGGAACCGGCCTGCATCACATGCTTACCAAGCACCGCACGTAAGGCAGCATGAATAAGGTGAGTAGCTGTGTGGTTACGCGCGATTCTCCTTCGCCTGACGGCATCAACCCCTAGCTTGCAGTTGTCTTCAACAACAAAGGCCCCTTCCACAACCTGGACTTGATGAAGAAACACTCCGCGCGAGGTTTTCTTAACACCTATGATTTTCCCCAAACCTATCCGGCTCAGATTCTCTACCTTCCCGCTGTCAGCAATCTGCCCGCCCGCCTCTGCATAAAATGGCGTCCGGTCAAATACCAACTGTTTTATCGCGGAATCCTTCGCGTCCACGTCGAGGATTTGGCCTTTGGTTTGCATAACCTGGTAACCAACGAATTTGGTGGGGTCTATTTCACTGACTAAAGTTCCGTTTCCCTCTGGAGAATTCAAGGGTGGAGCCCTTCGTGAACGAGCACGTTGTTTCTCCATTCCCTCACGAAAACCCTCAACATCAGTAACTATCCCCTTTTCAGCGGCAATCTCTCTGGTCATTTCCAGAGGGAAGCCATAGGTATCGTAGAGCTCAAAGGCAATATCGCCACAAAGAGAAATATTGCCTTCTCCTGCGAGTGCATCTAAGATCTCCCCTAGGCGTCGTTCTCCGTCACGCAGTGTCTTGCGGAATGTCTGCTCTTCGTGAACGATGACCCGTTCGGCCAAAGAGTTGATTGAGCCAATTTCGGGGTAGACTGCCTCAAGCGAGCCAACAACCGGCCCAACAAGCGCGGACAGGGTCCCTGAAGGGAGACCAAGTCGCTCGCCAGCCCGCACTGCGCGGCGCAAAACCCGCCGCAATACATATCCTTGCTTATCGTTTCCTGGAACAACGCCGTCCGCAAGTAGGAAAACCACACCACGAATGTGATCGGCTATGATATTCCTGTTGGTCAGGTCTGTTGGCGAGAGCGTCCGTGGAATACTTGCCTCGATTGCTCGTATGATCGGCTGAAACAGGTCGATCTCAAAATCGCTTTGTACCCCTTGCAGCACAGCAGCCATTCTCTCTAGCCCCATACCCGTATCAATATTCTTCTGCTTAAGTGGAACAAGGTCTCCGTTCTCCTGGGTTTCATATTCCATAAACACAAGGTTCCAAATCTCGGAAAAGCGGCCACAATCGCAGGCAACACCACGGCAATCTGTTCCACACATTTTGTCTTCGCCCGCATCATAGAAAACTTCGGAATCGGGACCACACGCTCCAGTATCCCCCACCGGTCCCCACCAATTATGCTCTTTCCCCAGCCGCGCGATTCTATCGCCTGGAATCCCTATGAAATCGTGCCAGATCGAGTATGCTTCCGTATCTCCTTCGTAAACAGATGTCCACAATCGATTGGGAGCAATCGCAAGCTCCTTGGTAAGAAACTGCCACGCTAGCTTGATGGCTTCTTCTTTGAAGTAATCACCAAAAGAGAAGTTTCCAAGCATCTCGAAGAAAGTATGATGCCATGCTGTCTTACCAACATTCTCAATATCCGTGGTGCGAAAGCATTTCTGGCAGGTAGTTACCCTTGGAAAAGGGGAAGCAAGGCGCCCAGATAAGAACTCCTTAAACTGTACCATCCCTGCCGAGTTGAACAGCAGGGTGGGATCTTTTGGGAGAAGCGATGAGCTAGGAAGGAGCTTGTGCCCATGCCGCGCAAAGTAATCAAGATACAGGTTGCGTAGTTGGCTGGCTTGCATAGAGAGCCTCCTTCTCGTAACTAAGAATTCTAATTGCCATCTGGTACGAAATCAAAAATCCCGCTTTTGCACACTTTGCTAGTTTGCGCTCAAAGTATTCGTGTTCTATACTATAACAGCTTATGGAATCCCTATTGATCTTTCTCGGCAAGAGGGGAATATTGTGGGGGGCATAGGTCGATACATAGTACAGCGATTCATGCTGACTATTCCTATGCTCCTTATCTTGCTCACGTTGGTCTTTCTTATTCTGCGCGTGATGCCCGGAGACCCTGTATCGGCAATGCTTGGTGGCAGGAACATCTCTGCGGAACTAATGGATGAGTACCGCCGCAAGATGGGTGTCGATCGCCCAATTACCACGCAGTACATTGAGTACATCAGTGGGATTCTTCATGGTGATTTCGGCAGATCCTTTCGCACAAATAGACCCGTTGTAACCGAGCTGTTCATGCGTTTCCCCGCCACACTGGAACTTGCGTTGTTTGGGCTGCTCTTCGCTGCGATCTTTGGGTTTGGCACGGGAATCCTTTCTGCAACCCGTGTTGACCAGCCAGTCGACCATATCGTGCGCATATTCCACATTGGCTCGTTCGCTATTCCTCTTTTCTGGCTCGGGCTGATGCTGCAGGTAATCTTTGCAGTGAAGCTCGGCTGGCTGCCGGTGGCAAGCCGGCTTGGGGGGCGGATCGCCTTCACTTTTCAGTCAATTACCGGCTTTTACCTGCTCGACTCGCTACTGGGGGGAAATACTAGGGTGATCGCCGATGTCGCCAGACACCTGGTACTACCATCGATCACATTAGGGTTTGCTCAAGCCGGGTTGCTCGGCCGGATGAGTCGCGCGAGTATGCTTGAGGTTCTCGACCAAGACTACGTTACCACTGCGCGAGCAAAGGGGCTCAAGGAGTGGACTGTCGTCATGTCACATGCCTTGCGAAACGCATTGATTCCTATTGTTACCGTATTCGGGCTTCAATTTGCCATCCTCATGGGAGGAGCCGTCCTTACCGAGACCGTCTTCTCATGGCCTGGCGTGGCAAGCTTTCTTGTGCGATCGATCGAGGCACGCGACTGGCCGGCAATCCAAGGGAGCGTGGTCTTTATTGCGATATTTATCTCCGCAATCAATCTGATCATTGATATCACGTATTCGTTTATAGATCCACGGGTGAGGTACTAAGAAATGACGCGCATGTTGGTAAAGGGACTCGATTGGATCATCCGCAGGGTCACCCACGGCAGTCATGCGTTGCGAAAACAGACTATTCTCAAGATCGGCCTGATTACTGTTTTCCTGTTCCTGTTCGTCACCGTACTTGCCCAATATTCGTGGTTCACTCCTTACGATCCCGTCTACTATAGAGATGCGCCACGACTTGAGGGGCCCTCGATCAGACACTTGATGGGGACTGACCAACTGCATCGCGACGTATTCAGTCGCGTGATTTCCGGAGGAAGAGCCTCGCTAATCGTTGCTTTCGGCGCAGTCGCGCTGAGTATGAGCGTCGGGTCGATTCTTGGATGGATCTCCGGATTCACCGGAGGCTTCCTCGATCGCTGCCTCTCCTTGGTCATGGATGCGATCTACTCCTTTCCATCGATGATCCTCGCTATTACACTTGTCGCTATGTTCGGAGCGGGGATTGGCCCAATGATCTGGGCGGTTGGGTTCGTCTACATTCCGACATACTTCCGCGTGACTCGTGCCGAAGTATTGCAGGTGCGGGAGGCAACATACGTGGAAGCGATCCGCGCCGTTGGCGCAGGTAATGCACGCATCATTCTTCGACACGTCGCCCCCAACACAGTGAATGCGATCATGGCCATCTCTTCATTCAACCTAGCCGACGCCATTCTCACCGTTGCCGCCCTTTCTTTCCTTGGGTTTGGCCTCCCTCCCCCTGCGCCGGATTGGGGTTTTGATATCCAGAATGGCCAGAAGTTCCTCCAATCGGGTTCATGGTGGCTGATTACCTTCCCCGGGTTGATGATCATTGCCTTATCGCTTGGATTCGGGTTAATTGGTGAAGGAATCAGCGATCTGGTCAACCCAAAACGGAAACGGAAGCGTGTTTGATTTTCCCGAAGAGCTGTGCTAAGGTGAGATAAAAGAAATCCATATCTTCTGCAAGGAGGTGATATCCGACACACTCAATTAGCTAACGTAGGTAAATGGTTCACCGATAAGTAAGGAGGTAACAAAGATGAAAAGAGTGTTGGGTATATTATTGGTAATCGGGCTCATGGCTTCGGCGGCAGTGGCTGCAACAGCGCAAGAGCCCTTGATCATGGGAACAACCGACCGTGTAACACAGCTCGCGTTCGCGAATAGTTATGACCATTACTCTTGGCACGTCCTGCGGGCGACCACCGATGCACTGATGAAGCTGGATCCAGTTACACTGGAACTCAAGGGAGCGATTGCCGAATCTTGGGACATCTCCGCAGATGGGATGGAGTACACATTCTACATTCGTCCGGGGATTACGTTCTGGGACGGTGCGCCATGCGACGCAGCCGCTGTCAAGTGGTCACTCGATCGCACAATCCGGCTAGACGGGCCAGAGAGTGGCGTTGGCCTGATCAAGGGAGTTATAGACCACATAGATGTCATCGATCCCTTGACCGTTAAGATCACTCTCACTATGCCCGACGCGATCTTCCTGCTACGTATGGAAGAGAGCCTAGCCCCGGCGTTAATTTACTCGCCAAAGTCAACCCCTGAAAATGACTTCGCTAACGGTGTTTATGCTGGAACTGGTCCGTACAAGCTCATTGAGCACGTTCCCGATCAGTGGGTCAAATACGAGGCTTATGACGGCTATTATGGTGAGGCGCCAAAATCGAAGTTCGTCATTGAAAAACTCTATTCCGACGCGGCAGCTCTGCGCGCGGCGATCGAAGCTGGCGATGTTGACTTCGTATTCAGAACCCTCAGCCCGCAGGACATCACGGATCTAGCGAATAATCCGGATGTCGTGCTGAAGTTCTTCCCGCCTAGCCCTGGTGTTCGGTATCTCCTGTTCAATGTGACGCAGCCACCGGTGGACAATCCTCTGGTACGCCAGGCGATCACCTACGCGGTTGACCGCGGAGCGATCATCGATCAGGTCTTTGAGGGAACCGTAGACCCAATCTACACCATGGTTCCTATGGTCGATCCACCGTTCTTCGGCGCGATTGACGTCTTCCCTGAGCGTGATCAAGCACAAGCAGTAGAGCTATTAGCCAAGGCTGGATACGACGCGGACAACCCGCTCTCTCTTAACCTGTGGTACTCTCCGAAGCATTATGGAACGACCGAGGCCGATGTGGCCACCGTCATCGCGGGAAGCCTGGAAGAGACTGGTGTAGTCAATATCTCGATCCAGATGCTGGAATGGGGAGCCTACACCGAGCGCATGTCCGCCGGTGGATTCGACATGTTCTTACTCGGCTGGCACCCCGACTACCTGGAGTCCTCTAACTTCCTCGCTCCATGGACGACTGAGTCGCCAGAAGGCTTGGGGACGTTCTTCAACGAACATCCGAACTATGAGGCGTACAAGCACATCATGGAGGTCGCGACCACTACCGCCGACGCGGAGAAGAGGTCAAAACTGTACAAGGCGATCCAGATGCTGAGCGTACAAGACGTACCGTGGATTCCGCTGTGGGCGATGACCGATGAGATGGTTATGGCCTGGTTGCCAAACGTTCATGGATGCGCACTTAACATCACCATGGATGTTCACATCGAGCGGATCTGGAAAGACTAGTTCAAGCACAGATCTTACATATGGGGCCGAGAAATCGGCCCCTTTTTCTTCCCGTAAGTGCTTCTTCTTCTCATTGCCTAGCTCGCAAGCAACGACTATACTCATAAAATGAGAAGACAATCTAGGAGAAATGATGCTACAGATTGAAGATATTATTGCCCGTGAGATCATCGACTCCCGCGGAAATCCAACAGTTGAAGTCGATGTTATCCTAGAAGACGGCATCTTTGGTCGAGCAGCAATTCCATCTGGCGCATCATTGGGAAAGCACGAGGCGCTGGAGCTACGGGACAACGACAAGAAAAGATT
>JAUVYF010000138.1 GCA_030603215.1 Candidatus Bipolaricaulota bacterium | reverse complement strand
AGGCATCTTTCCCGAAGCGAGGTGGCAGAGATTGAAGAGCCGGCTCCTGAAGGATCCTCATCGATGCCTCATAAACGAAATCCAATTACATCGGAACGTATCTGTGGTCTGGCACGTATCCTAAGAGGGAACGTGCAATCAGCCCTGGAAAACGTCGCTTTGTGGCACGAGCGAGACATGTCGCACTCCTCAGTGGAGCGGATCATCATTCCGGATAGCTTCAGCCTCATTCACTATATGCTAGTTAAGATGACCGGTCTCATCGCTGGGCTTGTAGTTCACCGAAAGAACATTGAGAAGAATACTGGGCTGGCCAAGGGCGCGATCTACTCGCAGATTCTGTTGATCGAGTTGATCGAGCGCGGAGTTAGTCGCGGCGCGGCGCACCAAGCGATCAACACAGCATCATTAACAGCCTCTCGTGATAATAGATCACTGCTTTCCGTTCTACAAGAGGATTCTAAGTTGGTAAAGCTATTGGAAAAAAAAGTGTTTAACGAGGAAGCCTTTCTTGACGAGCTTCGTACTACTAGCCAACGAATCATCGCTCAGGAAAAGTAGCCTGTCCCCTTTTTCTCTTCCGACTACAAGCTTCTGAACCGGCAAAGATCCCATTCACCAGCCTAGTACAAAGCCGAGTTTCAGTTCTTCCCAGCCGTATACACTGACCGCAGCGCCGAATGCTAGCTGAACCCCGGGTGATAAGGGAATGACGAGGTCCACATCGGTTTTCACCCAGCCCAACATCGTGTTCTCATCAGCGTCGTAGTAGGCAACCCCATAGCTTACGTTGTCGTCCTCGCAGTAGGGTTTAGCCGAGCCAGAGACGATTGGTGCCGTGACCTTCGCCGGGGTGTCTTCTGTGTTGTACTTGTAGGACTCTCCGTCCTCATCCTTGTACCAGAACCAGAAACTGTCCGCAATCAGGATTTGTCGATCGCCGAAGTACGTGTTAACCTCCCACTTGCAGTCTTCGTCGCGGCAACCCTCAGTGCTGCTCTCGATGGTTAACATCTCCCAGATATTGTAGTACTCCTCCGGGTAGCACACCTCTGCGTAGTAGCCCACGCCGGTCGTACAGCTGAATTCCTCTTTGGCGAAGTTCTTGTCGGGGACGAAGAACCCGTAAGTAGTAGGTGAGTTGACATCCGCTGCCAGATAGTAGCCCGATGGGGCAAGCACGGGGTTGAACGAGGTGGCGCTGCTGAACGTAAGTCCGCTCCAGTTGCAGGACATGCTGATGCCGTTAAAGATCAACCCATTCAAGGAGGCATCGGCGGCATTCCAGTCCAGGTCGAGATGAAGGGTGACACTCCCTGTGTCGCCGAGACATAGGGCTGGCTCCAGGACGATCTCCTGGCTGGTTGTGGTGAACGTGATCAGTGTATCAAGGTAAAGAAACGGGAAGAGCTCGATATCGGTCACCAGGATCTTGAACCAGTCGAACCCTTCGTGGGTCATGTTCAATCCCACGTCAAATTGGGCGCAACCCAGGCTCATTCCCTCCAGGGTGATAAACTCACGCGTGAATGTGGCTTCCCAGGTTTCCCCACTCACCTTGGGCAGGTAGTAGGAACCCCCCAACTTGAGCGTGTCTCTGATGTGGGTCTTGGCATAGGCCAAAGTCTTTAGCTCGTTATAGGAGTACTCCTCCAGGTTGAAGTACGTGTGACTGGTGATCAGTATATCGCCGGCTGTTCCGCTTAAGGTCAACTTCGATCCCGCTCCATACCGGGGGACGCAGGCTGAAGCCGTGTAGGAGCCGGTTTGTGTGATTACATTCTCCCAATGATCGTAAGGATTTCCATAGACCCATTTCCCGGTAACGGTCTTAGCCTCAAAGTCGTTCCCTTTGAGGTAGAACAACCACTCGAGATTCATCTCGGGCAGGGAGAGCTGTGCATTAGCCTGTAGAGAGCTAAATGCCGATGGCGCATAGGTGATTGTCTCATCGAGCTGTACACAGTTCCAGATTGGATCACTCCACATTGCCTGGGCGCCGGTACTCGACACGCCGGCCACAGACTGAGCCTGGTTCTGGTAAGACTCGCCATTAGCAAGCTCGTAGGTCACGCTGTTGACGACCATCGGGTCAAGCTGCAGTGTTGAGTCGATTGTCAATGCGCCAAGCTTTCCCGAGGCGGTGAACTTCTGTAGATCAAATCCGCCCAAGTTGAACACCGAGTCCGATCCTAACACCCAGCTATCGTGTTTGTAGTCCACCGCCAGTGTCGAGCTGATGTCCTCCAGGGAACCTTCGAACGCTAAACCAGATGGATCAAGGTTGATCATAGTTTCCCATTGTCCGGAGATAGAGGTAGCTGCTACTCCCCACGTCAGCGTCAATAGCAATACCGCTGTGACAAAGCAGATACGTGTCACGTACAGCAACCTCCTTCCATATAAGCAAAGCTTACGGGCAACAACGTCCCTAGAAAAAGGAAAACAAAGACTTACTTTGTTGGAGTTTTAGGGGTAGTAAAGTAACCTGTGTCACTCTATCGCGAGGAAATTGGCAAAGGAAAAAGGATACTGTGATATTTCCGCTGCATTGATCACACGGAATTCCATCCCCAGTTCTCCGGGACGATCGGGGTGAGCGCTGTTACGTTCTGCGTCACACCTTAACCTAATGCCACCGCCCAATTAGAGGGACGAACATTTACCGTTTAAGATTCTCATGGCTTCCTAACAGCTCAAGCAGGTTAATCGTTAAGCGGATATCCAGTGACAAGAAAGTCGTCACCTATCCGAGAGATAGTCACATTGTTAAGCTTGATCCCGTCAACGACACGATCGGCGCCATCCCCTCCAACTGCGGGGATGGCTGCGCGCCCACCAATGATGATTGGGGCCACGAAAAAAACGATCTTATCCACTAAACCGGCTCGCAGAATACTGGCAGCTGTCTCTCCTCCACCTTCAACAAGAACGGAATCGATACCTTCCTTGCCAAGCCGCTGCAACAGAGAGCCAAGGTCAATATATCCACGATCATCCGGAACGCGCCATACCTCTTTTCCCAGCTTCTTGATCCTCGCTTCGCTTTTAGCAGGCATTGCCCCTGTAACAACAATTGTGCGCTCTTCTGAATGAAAGATGCGACTAGTTATCGGGATTAGGCCGTGTTGATCAAGGACTATTCTGATTGGGTTCTTCCCGGAAACGTGCCTAACGGTGAGCCTTGGATCATCGACGAT
>JAUVYF010000092.1 GCA_030603215.1 Candidatus Bipolaricaulota bacterium | reverse complement strand
GTGTTGTCCGATGATGGATCGATTGTGGGGGCGTCGGACCACGATGTCGTACCGGTCAATACGAGGGCAACCACAAGGGTTGCCCCTACATTGGGTCATGTGATCGGCACATACAAATCCCTTGTTCCCATTCAACCATTTAACTGCTTTTTCTCTTTCTGGTCTTTCCCCGTTACTCATCACCCATCACCAGTTACTGTCTCTCGACTCCCGACTCTGGACCTTGGACTCCGGACTATTTTTTCTCCTTAATCCTGCTTTTCCACCCACGACCCACCACCCACCATTTACCACCCACCATTTACCACCCACCGTCTTTCGACCCTCTGCGATCCTGGCGTCTTGAGTGAGTGAAACGAACGGGCGAGACAGAGAAGCTTTATGTCAGACGCAGGTCGTTATTCCACCCCTCACCTTGGCTGGAGCGTGAGGAGCCTCTTCTATTGCTCTTCCCTTTCTCATCGACAATGCGCGTTTCTGCGCAATACCTTATAATGAATATATTGGAAAGTAGCTAAGGAGCATTTTATGCAAGGATTCCTGCGACACTTGAGGGATACATTCATCAGTGGCCTTCTCGCAATCATCCCCGTTGGAGGAACAATATTTCTCATATGGTTCCTGTACGACTTGATCGATGGATTGGTGGGAAAAACAACGCCCTTTGGTAAGACAGTAGAAACAGTGCTTGGCCAATGGATTCCTGGGCTGGGAATCTATATGACAGTAATACTTATCCTGATCATAGGATTTATCATGCGCAACTTCTTTGGTCGTTATCTTCACTACTACCTGGAAAGAATCGTCTTCTCGATTCCTGGTGTGCGCAAGATGTATTTCACATTGAAACAGTTTAGTTCCGCGTTGCTCACGCGCGACACCGGTTCTTTTAAGCAGGTAGTTATATTCGAATACCCAAAAGAAGGGATAAGCATTGTTGGCTTGATCACTAATGAGAGTCCCGGGAAATTACAGCAGGCAACGGACGAGGAGTGCGCAATAGTCTATGCTCCAACCGCGCCCAATCCTCTTTCTGGGATGATGTTGATCATTCCCAAGAACAAACTTACCTATGTTGATATCCCTGTAGATGATGCACTTTCAATGATTCTCTCTAGTGGATCGGTCTTGCCGGACAGCGTGCTAGAAATAGAACCTAAGCCCCGTCCCCGTTTTCATCCATTTAGGCATCATTAGGCGGTAATTGTATGGCAATCTTCAAAGACAAGCACTACCTACGAGTCAAGCTGGACAAGGAAACGGATGAAAGCCTGTGGATGCAGTGCAAGTCCTGTGGTGAGCTCGTATTTAAGCGGAGGGTGCGTGAAAACAATAATATATGTCCTTACTGTGGTGAGTACTTCTTCCTTACAGCACGGGAGCGCATTGAATCGCTGATCGACGAAGGGAGCTTCACTGACATCTCTAAGCCGATTATGGCTGCTGATCCTCTATTGTTCCAAGATACAAAGCCTTATCCACAACGAATTGAGGACGCACAGGAGAAAACAGGGCTTGCGGATGCCATTATTATTGGAAGTGTCGTCATCTCTGAAATCGCTGTAATAATAGGGGTAATGGACTTCCGTTTCATTGGGGGAAGCATGGGTTCGGTAATGGGCGAACAGATTTGCCATGGAATGGAAGAGGCAATCCGTAACCAGTGCCCATTCATCCTTGTCTCTTCATCTGGAGGAGCGCGAATCCAGGAAGGTATCTTGTCACTCATGCAGATGGCGAAGACATCCGTGGTGCGCGCTCAACTTGCCGAACAACGCCTTCCATTCATCTCTGTGATGACATACCCCACAACTGCGGGCGTACAGGCCTCAATTGCCAGCCTGGGAGACGTAATCATTGCCGAGAAAGGCGCAATGATTGGGTTTGCTGGGCGACGGGTAATCAGGGGCACCATTGCCGAGGAACTTCCGCCCAATTACCAGACCGATAGCTTTGCCCTTGAGCATGGAAGTATTGACCGTGTTGCAAATCGTGAGCATCTACGCGAGGAATTAAGCAATGTTCTTCGGTTTTTTGTGAGGCAATAATGGCTGAGAAGAAAGCTATCGAACTCCTGGAAACGAAAATACAGGAATTGCGCGAACTGAACAAGATGGAAGAAATCGATATGTCCGGCGAGATCCTCCTCCTGGAAGAAAAACTCGAAGCGCTAAAAATCCGCACATACAGCAACTTAAGCGATTGGGAACGTGTGAAGATTGCCCGCCATCCCGAGCGACCCTATGCGCTTGATTACATAGACAAGGCGTTTACCGATTTCTATGAGCTTCATGGCGATCGGATCATCGGAGATGATCGCGCGCTTCTCGTAGGATTGGCTCAACTACAGGGCAAGCCAGTAGTTCTCTTGGCCCAGCAAAAAGGGCATTCCACAGAGGAGAATAAACAGCGATACTTTGGAATGCCGCGGCCGCAAGGATACCGGAAGGCAAAACGGATAATGGCGCTTGCAGAGCGGTTCTCCTTTCCTCTAATCAGTCTGATTGACACACCTGGGGCCTATCCGGGACTAGAAGCGGAGGAATTCAATATTGGCGGAGCAATTGCGAACAACCTTCTTGCAATGGCGAAGCTGCAAACTCCAACGATTGCGGTGATAATTGGCGAAGGGGGATCAGGCGGCGCGTTGGCGGTGGGTGTCGCCGATCGCGTACTCATGCTAGAGAACGCAACCTACTCTGTGATCAGCCCTGAAGGAGCATCTGCGGTTCTATGGAAAGACAAAGGGAAAACCAAACAGGCGGCAAACTCGCTCAATCTTACCGCGGAACACCTGCTCAAACTAGCGGTGATCGATGAGGTAATTCCGGAACCATTAGGCGGCGCGCATAAGGATCCCCAGAAGACAATCGCGTCTTTTAAAAAGGTCCTCACGCGACATTTTGCCGAGGTTTGTGACACCCCGCCAGACGAACTGCTCGCTGCTCGCTACAAGCGATACCGCTCCCTTGGTTGCTACCGCACTTTGAGTGATAATCGCTAAGAGTCGTTCACCAGCTACCTACGTTAATACTAGGGCTCGACAATGAGAACAAGGTACCATTTTGGGTGGTCCTTGTCTCGTGTCCCCCTTGAATGAAGAGAATAGCAGGGACATAAGCTTATACCTAGGGGTTGAAACAGATGGCATTCTTCAATGGAGAAGATCTGCGGCAGGTCTATAAGAAGGCACAGGCAGAGGGATATGGTCTGATGGCCAATAATATTGCCGAAACCAATGTGCTTATTGGCCTGCTTGAAGGATACGCCAAGCGGTATTCTGATCTCGTTGTCCAGGTTAGCCCGGGAGCTGCTGCCTTTGCCGGCGGTGGAAATAAGACTATCGGACTAACAAAACTCTCTTACACAATCAAACAGCTTGCGAAATATTACCCAATAGGGGTTTCCCTGAACCTTGACCATTTTACGGTCAATGATATGCCCTTAATTAAGCAGGCAATAGATGGCTCACTCGTTTCGTCGATCATGATCGACGCGTCCAGAGAGTCATTTGAGGAAAACGTCCGCATTAGTCGCCAAGTCGTTCAGATGGCCAAAGGAAGCGGGATCCTAATTGAGGCAGAATTGGGAAAGATCAAGGGCATAGAGGACGAGATTGCCTCTGACAAAGCATTCTATACCGATCCTGAGGAAACGGTCGAATTCATCAAGCGAACAGAGGCAGACCTTCTTGCCATCTCTATTGGAACACAACATGGTGTTTCAAAAGGACGCGACGTGGTTCTGCAAATAGATATTGCTGAGAGAATTCATGAGCGACTAGAAGAAAATGGCCTTCTAATTCCTCTTGTCCTTCATGGTACATCCGGGCTGCTTGCCCGGCAGATCCAACAGATTATTCACTGTGGTGTATGTAAGCTTAATAAGGATACACGTTACCAATACGAGTACGCGCGGACAGCTCACGATTTCTACCGCGCGCATACGTCCTCCATTGTTCCGCCTTCTGGAGTGGAAGATAGTTCCAGCGGGCTTTTCTCGGAGAGTAATTGGATACCCAATAAGTCCGATTTTGATCCGCGAAAGGTAGGTAAATTGGTGCGCGCCAAAATAATGGAAACGGCAATAGAGCTGATTGATCAAGCAGGAAGCGCCAACCACACGCTCCTAAGAGAAGGTTGATATGCAACGAGTAGGAATCTTGACAGGCGGAGGGGACTCGCCAGGGATCAATGCAGCAATTCGCTCAATAGTACGCTTTGGTTACAGGCACAATATAGCGGCAATCGGATTCCTTGAGGGGTGGAAAGGGGTGATGGAGAACCTCACACGGCCTCTTGGGCCTGAGAACGTTTCAGGCATTCTGCACATTGGTGGAACGATCTTGGGAAGCTCACGTACAAACCCATTCAAGAATGAACAGGGGCTAAGTGGCATTACAGAAACACTGGAACAGAACGCGATTGACTTCCTAGTAGCAATTGGTGGTGACGATACCCTGGGTGTAGCTCACGAGCTTGCTAGCCATGGAGTGCAGGCAATTGGAATTCCACAGACAATTGATAATGATATTGCCTTAACTGATTACTGTATTGGTTTTTCCTCGGCTTTGGGCGTGATAACCGATGCTCTAGACCGACTGCATACCACCGCTTTCTCCCATCACCGCATCCTCATCCTTGAAGTAATGGGACGAGACGCCGGTTGGCTAAGCTTAATGGGAGGGATTGCTGGTGGAGCCGACATTATTCTTATCCCCGAGCAAGAGTTCAGCGCTGCTGCGGTACACCGTCAAATTCTCAGCCGTCAGGCGCGAAAGAAGCACTTCAGTATTATCATCATCGCTGAAGGCGCAAGGCCGGATAGATTGGAGAGCCAGGTAGTAAGCGAGGCCGTGGTTGATGCCTTCGGACATGTTCGTCTAGGCGGAGTAGGGCAATATCTGGCCAACCAGTTGGCAGACAAGATGCAAATGCCGATAAGGGTAACAAATCTTGCTTACTTACAGCGAGGTGGACGCCCCTCCCCATTTGATCGCATACTTGCCACTCGTTTTGGAGCTGCTGCGATCGAATTTGCCTTAGAAGGACAATTCGATGTGATGACCGCTATACAGGGTACTGCAATCAAAGCGGTGAGCCTCGCGGAAGCGCTGGAAAGGCAACGACAGGTGGATCCGGGATTGCTTTACTTGGTGAATCTTTTTGAGTGATTCCTTCAATCAGCCAATTTCAGTTGGCGGTTCTCAGACCGTTCGTAGCGTCGGAACCTGTGTCCGACGTTAGACCAGGGAGAGAAAACACTACTTAACCGCAGAGGACATGAAGGAAAACACCTTCTTCATTCTTCTAACCGCAGAGATCGCAGAGGAAACCAGAAAAAGAAAGTTATCAGTTCTCAGACCATTCGTAGCGTCGGAAGATCAGGAACATGGCATGTAGTTTGTGGTAAGTAGTAACTGGTTTAAGCTGAAGTTCCTGAGTGCAAAGTGACGGAACACTTGTTGGCATGGGCAGTTGAGCGATAATCATACTGCAGCGTTCTGTCTACACTCAGATTCCACAGGTTAGGAACGCATTAGAACCTCATCCCAGCAACAACAAGTATGCTAGGTTGTCAGGCTAGATGTCAAGTAAAACGGACACTTTACTGTCTACGAAATCGAAAGCGCTTTCTCGCTCAATGCTCGATTTCATCAGCATTAACTACCGATTCTGGGCCCGAAATCGCGGGGAACTTCAGTATAAAGGGATCCTCATTGACAAGGACAATTATCTGTTGGAATTGAGTCGTTATCTACATCTTAATCCGGTCAGGGCGAAGATGGTTAAAAGGCCGCAGGATTATCCCTACAGCAGTT
>JAUVYF010000056.1 GCA_030603215.1 Candidatus Bipolaricaulota bacterium | reverse complement strand
CCACAATCGATCCATCATCGGACAACACGACATCATGGGCAGGCACAAGACCTGCCCCTACGACGTTATTATCGTGGATGATCATGGCATCGTTGCTCATCAGGGACTGGCTGCTTTTCAAGTAACCCGAGGGAAAAGTTGCCTGTCCCTGTTTTTCGACGCTACGAACGATCTACGTATTCTTGTGTTACCGTTAACGTCGGACACAGGTTCCGACGCTACAAACGATTTGATCGTTCCTACTACGTTACTGGTTGTGGGCTGGCTGGGTTTTAACGAACCCAACACAAGAAGCTGCCTGTCCTTGAATGGCCAGTCCCTATTTCCCGACGCTACAAACGGTCTGAGACTGATTACTGCCTTCTCACCCTCACCCAGCCTCTCCCTTCATCGAGGGAGAGGGATGTCTTATGATCTTCTCTCCCTTATCTCTGTATCCTTTGCGGTTAAGTGGCTATCAGTAATCAATTGTGGTCAGTACGTCCTTACCATTCAACTAATCAACCAATCAACTATTTAACTGCTTTTTCAATTTGTGACTCCCGACTCCCGACTGTCGACTGTCTTTCCACCCACCACCCACCACTTACCACTCACCGTCTTGGCGAGAGACCGCGTGTAGGAACGGCTTTCAAACCCGCTCCTATTAACCATAACGAATGCTGAACTGCTCCTCCGCTTGCAGGGTTGTCCAGTCAGCCTGCAAGTCTGTCACCTGTGCCGATGATGGACCTGTACGTATCAAGACGAGAAACAAAGCAATCTTTTCCCCTTCGCCTTCAGCGACTATTTCAACACGTCCATCGGGAAGGTTGCGTACCCAACCCTTCAGATCAAGGGACAACGCTTTGTCACGCGCGTACATGCGGTAACAGACACCTTGAACCCGGCCAGACACAAGGATATGTGCTCGCTTTTTCATTTCCTCTATTTGGCTCCTCGCTATTTGGCCTAGCCGCGTTCCGACTGGCCCAAGAGGGCTGCAACCAGGTATGGGTAGTCAACCACTGGGCCTCTACGAGAGTCATATGCTTTTATCTCGCCCGTTCGTTTCACTCACTCAAGTCGCTAAGATCGCTAAGGACACATACTTAGTAGCTTTGTCTTCACCCTGTCCGTTGCTTTTCTCTGCGTCCTCTGCGGTTAAGTGGCTATCAGTAATCAATTGTGGTCAGTACGTCCTTACCATTCAACCAATTAACTATTTAACTGCTTTTTCAATTTGTGACTCCCGACTCCCGATCGTCTTTTCACCCATTACTGGTTACGGTCCTTGGACGTTGGACCATGGTCTTCTTTGCGTCTCTGCGAGAGTCATATGCTTTTATCTCGCCCGTTCGTTTCACTCACTCAAGTCGCTAAGATCGCTAAGGACACATACTTAGTAGCTTTGTCTTCACCCTGTTTCCTGCCTTCCTCCGCGGTTAACTGCTTGTTCGAGCGCCTTTCCATACGTCAATATCTTCAAACCGCTTAATTGCTATAATCTCTCCTGTCTTCATCGACTTTCAGACGTTGGACTTTGGACGTTGGACGTTGGACTGTATCACTATCTCTGCGTCCTCTGCGGTTAAAGGAATGAAGAAGATGCTTTCCTGTGTGTACTCCACGGTGTAGCGAGAGGCCAAGCTTTCTTCTCTCGTTAAATGCCTAAGATCGCCCCCCCAAGGGTTACTGCCTGTTACTCTTTGCGGTTTTGCACCCTCCCGAGAGACTCCTGATTTCACCTTTTCTTTTTCGCCTCTTCTATACGCTTTAGTCTTTCCGCGAGCTTTACTTCAAACCCAAACGCTTTTGGCCGATAATAACGTCTACCTTTTAGTGATGGTGGAAGGCAATCCATTCCCGCAACGCCGATATCAAAATCGTGCGCGTACTTATACCCCTTTCCATAGCCAAGCTCGGCCATCATCTTGGTAGGAGCATTCCTCAAGTGAAACGGGACCGGCTCATCTAGACGTTGCATCACATCCTTTTTCGCCTCGCCAACTCCAACATAGAGGGCATTGCTCTTCGGGGCCATGGCAAGATAAACAGCAGCTTGAGCAAGGGCAAGATCGCACTCAGGTAAACCAATGCTCTCCACTGCTTTTTGCGCGGCAATAGCCATATCCAACCCTCGAGGATCGGCGAGACCAACGTCTTCACTGGCCATACGAATCAGCCGCCGTGCAAGGAAGCGAGGGTCTTCGCCACTTTCAATCATCCGCACTAGCCAATATAGGGTAGCATCCGGATCTGAATTGCGGACTGATTTGTGAAGCGCTGAAATCAGATTATAGTGCTCTTCTCCGGCTCGATCATAACGCAATGCTTTGCGCTGTAGCGCCCGTTCAATCAAGGCTACATCGATCTTGTTCCCCGGGGCAATGACACTTGCCAGCTCAAGTGTAGAAAGAGCACGACGCGCGTCACCATCCGAGAAAGCAATCAGTGCGTCCTCTGCCTCAGAGCAAAGCTCATACCGTCCATTTAGTCCTTGTTCAGCATTCAATGCGCGCTGTAAGACCACTCGCATCTCATCCCCTGAAAGTGGAGAAAAGCTAAATAGCTGACAGCGCGAAAGAAGAGCAGCATTCAAAACAAAGGAAGGGTTCTCTGTTGTCGCGCCGATAAAGATGACGCTCCCCTCCTCCAGATAAGAGAGAAGCACATCCTGCTGGGCCCTGTTGAATCGGTGTACCTCATCAAGGAACAACAGATCTCGTTTCCCTTCAATAACATGGCGATCGCGTGATTGCTCTAGCGCTGCGCGCACCTCTTTCACATTAGAAAGAGCAGCCGACAAATGAACAAATTTCGCCCCGGATCGGTGGGCCATGATCTTCCCCGCTGTGGTTTTGCCAGTCCCGGGTGGTCCCCAAAACAGAAAAGAAGAATACTTGCCTTGCTCAACAAGGATGCGCAAAGATGCCCCATCGCCAAGAATATCCCTTTGTCCAACCAGATCATCAAACGTTGTCGGCCTCATACGCTCGGCAAGCGGTGCCTTTTCCGGCACATCAAACTGAAATCGTTCCATAGCTCCAATCGTAGTAGATAGCGGCTTGCTAATACAACTCGCGTCACATCATCCAAGAAGCTTCACACAGCAATCGCCAATTCGTGTGCGAATGTACTCTAGGCAAACCTATCCCTCTCATCTCTCGCGGAATGACTCGGTGAAACAGATCGCACGGTTGACAGCTAACATATGAGCAGTATATTATTAGTATTGGTTAGGTTGTAGCGTTTCAATATAGAGAGGATAAGCGCTAGAAAAGGAGTGATCTTTTTTCATCGTTTGAATGAGATGTCTTCTCTTGAGTATTCCAAATTAGTATACTAGTTTTGGCCAGGAGGCCTGGGAATGCCGCATGATTATGTAGCTCCAGTTGGCGTCGAGGGTATCTATATTATCAACACAGGGAAATGGCGGATTCAGCATCCTGTGCTTGCTGAAGAGAAATGTGTCAAGTGTGGAAAATGCTTCATGTTCTGCCCCGTAGGGGCCATCAAGCGAAGAGATGACGGGTATCATATTGATCTAGAGTACTGCAAAGGTTGTGGAGTCTGTTCTCATGAATGCCCAACCAAGGCTATTCAGATGATAGGAGAGGAGGGAAAATGAGTCATGTTGAGGTAATGACCGGAAATCAAGCCGCCAGCACAGCTGCTTGTCTTGCCAGGCCAGATGTTATCGCGGCTTATCCTATCACACCACAGTCTTCTGTTGTCGAGGACATCTCCAAGGCAATTGCCGAGGGAAAACTCGACGCCCTTATCTCAGAAGTTGAATCCGAGCACTCTGCTATGAGCGTCCTTGAAGGCGCTGCGCTGGGTGAAGCTCGAACGTTTAGCGCAACCAGCTCTCAAGGACTAGCTTTCATGTATGAGCCGTATTTCAGGGCTTCTACCTTACGCTTGCCCATCGTCATGGCAATTGCTAATCGGGAGATGATCTCTCCTCAAACACTTTGGGCTTCTGCGCAGGACTCTCTATCTGTCCGGGATGCGGGATGGATTCAGTACTACGTAGAGAACAATCAGGAAATCCTTGACACGATTTTACAGGCGTTTTGTGTCGCTGAAGATAAACGCGTCCTTTTGCCAATAAACATTTGCTATGATGGATTCTATCTTTCACACATGTCCGAACGGGTCGATGTTCCGGATCAGGCTCAAGTAGATGCTTTCCTTCCGCAATGCTATAAGCCAGACCACATCTACTTAGATCCCGATCGCCCTATGGCAGTCGATCCGCTAACAAACGGAGACTTGTTAATGGAGTACCGGCAAAAGCACCTTGAGGCTCAGCAGCGCGCGCTTACAGTGATCGAGGAGGCAAGTGAGGTCTTCTGCAACCTATTTGGACGGCACTGGGACGGCTGTGTTGAAGCATATAAGATAGACCATAACACCAAAGGAGCAATCATCACTCTCGGTTCGATGACCGGGGCAGCCAGAGAGGCAATCGATCGACTACAATCGGAAGGCTTGCCTATTGGCTTGATCAAGATCCGGGTAGTGCGGCCCTTTCCAAAGACAGAGCTGCGCGAGCTCTTATCGGGGATAAGAGCAGTGGGGGTAGTGGACCGAAACGTCTGCTTTGGCTGGAACACTGGTATCATCTATCAAGAAGTTCTCGCGGCCATCAGCGGCTCGCCAAGTATTGTCCACCAGCCTTTTATCGCCGGCCTCGGTGGCGAAGATATCACAATCGAGATGTTTGAAACCGCCGCACGACAAGTAGTTACTCTAGCCCAAAAGAAGAACGGATCCAGAGACCAGGAAACTATCTGGCTTCGCTCAGTTTCAGAGGAGGTGCATAAATGAGCGTCCTAGATGTACTGGATCGGCCGGATGTAATCTCTCCGGGAATTTCGGCATGTGTTGGTTGCAGCGTAGAATTGACCTTGCGTACAGTAATGAAAGTCCTAGGAAGGAACTCAGTTCTCGCTATTCCGCCTGGATGTATGGGTGGCGTCGGTGTGGTAGGATGGGACAAGAAATCCGGAGCCGAGATCCCAGTGTTTTTTCCCCTCTTAACCAACACTGCATCGATGCTGTCCGGACTGAGGTTGGCCTACAAGCGCCAGGGGCGAGATGGCATACATGTTGTTGCTTTTGCCGGAGATGGAGCTAGTGTAGATGCTGGATTTCAAGCACTCTCCGGAGCTGCTGAGCGAAATGATCGAATCATCTACATCTGCTATGACAATGAAGGGTACATGAACACAGGCTACCAACGGAGCGGAGCAACCCCAAAGGGTGCTTGGACAAGCACAACTCCTTACGGCAAGCTACAGATAAAGAAGGATATGCCTCGCATCATGGCAGACCACAGGATTCCCTACGTCTCGACCTGTTCACCCGCATATATGAAAGACCTTGTCGAGAAGGTCGAGAAAGCCAAGAGGAATAAGGCTGGTTTCTCGTACTTACATGTGCTCAACCCTTGTGTAGGCGGTTGGGGTTTTCCGCCGGAGGAAAGCATCGAGATCGCTCGACTGTCGGTAAAGACGCGCTATTTCCCACTCTACGAGGTGGTGAATGGTGAATACCACATTACAGTAGATATCCCAAACCCTCTTCCCGTTAGTGACTATGTGAGTCGTCTAAAGAAGTTCTCCCGCACCAGTGAGGTGGCTCTCACAGAAATGCAAGAGCTTATCGATCAGCAATGGCAAGAACTGAAAGCGCTAGAGCAAGTAAGAGTCAACGGTGCCTAATTCACAAGTTACCAAGCAAGGTAAACGAAGCAAGATCTAGCAGGGGGGAATATGGAGAGAAAGGCCTTAGGACGATATTTCAACATCACCAAGCGACTGCTGGATGATAGGCTAGAGCAGGGACTCGCTGACGGCATTGCCTATCGTTGTTACAACCCAGGACAGGCAAGAACAGAGACTACTTATAAGGAACTAGCTGCGCTTGTTAACCAATTAGGGAACGGTCTCCGGAAGCTCGGAATTCAACCCGAGCAGCGCGTAGCAATCCTTCAGAACGATTCGATCGAGGCCGTAGTCTCCCTTCTTGGTGCTATTCGCATTGGCGCAATACCGATCTTCCTCAATACGATGCTCAAACGGGATAAACTGCGGTTCATCCTTGAAGACAGTCGCGCCGCCTGTCTCATCGTCGAGCGGCAGTTCCTTGCGGACTTGCAGGAGGATTTACCGACCATTCCGCATCTGAAATACGTCGTAGTGCGTGGAGCAGATAAACCAGGTCAAGTTGACTTCGAGCAGCTTCTTTCTGCAAGCTCGTCGGCTTTGGATCCGTTCAACAGCTTCCGAGATGAGATAGCCCTTTGGCAATACACTTCTGGCACAACTGGTGAACCCAAAGGAGTCATGCACACCCACCGACAGATTGCGTTCAGCGCCTCCACATTCTTCAACGAAATCCTCAATCTGTCATCAGAAGATCTTTCTTATTGCGTAAGCAAGCTCTTCTTTGGCTACGGTCAAGGCAACAGCGTGTGGGGACCCTTGTGGCATGGTGCAAGTGTTGTTCTGTTTCCGGGGCGCCCCACACCAGAGAAGGTGGTAGAGCTCGTTCAAACCTGCAGACCAACAATCCTGTTTGCTGCACCAACCCACTACAGCAAGATCCTTCATACGCCAGATCTCGCTAGCTTCGATAGTTCCTCCTTGCGCCTTTGTATATCGGCAGGGGAAGCGCTACCATCAACAATCTGCGATGAGTGGAGAGAACGGTATGGACTTGAGGTGCTGGACGGGATTGGCTCCACTGAAGCGTTCCATGTATTCATCGCGAATCGTATTGGACAAGTACGTCCTGGCAGCTCAGGAAAACTGCTTTCCGGTTATGAAGCCAAGATCCTAAGACGGGACGGCAAAGCGGTCCCAGTTGGTAAGGAGGGTGTGCTTCACGTGAAAGGCGGAAGCATCGCCACAGGCTATTGGAACAACTATGAGAAGACAAAGGCAACATTTCTTGGCGAGTGGCTCAACACAAGTGACATCTATCGGATCGACGAAGATGGATACTATTGGCATTGTGGTCGCGCCGACGACCTGTTCAAGACCGGTGGAGTGTGGGTGTCTCCTATCGAAGTGGAGAATGCACTGCGGGAACATGGCGCCGTGATGGATGCTGGGGTAGTTCCCTTTGTCAACCCGGAGAAGTTACAAAAGGCAATGGCCTACGTGGTGCTCAAGGCAGGTCATGTCGGTTGCGAAGAGCTGGTCAAACAGCTGAAGGACTTCGTCAAGACGAAGCTTGAACCGTACAAGCGACCAGAAGTCGTAGAATTTGTGGACAAGCTTCCACGCACAACAACCGGAAAGATACAACGAAATGCCTTAAAGGAACGAGCCAAAGCTCATCATCAATAATTCATTCAACCTTTTCAGGAATTCACCGATAAATACAATGTAGCACAGACTTTCATGAATGTGGATCCTGGAGGAGCTAGATGCACAACAAGCATGTGCTTGAAGCTCAAATTGAAAAGGACCGTGAGCGGCTCATTAGCGTCGTCGTCGAATCCATTCAGATTCCCAGCGTAAAAGAGCCATCTGTTCACGGCAGCCCTTTTGGCAAGTCGGTGAACGCCGCATTTCAGCACGTTCTGGGAGCTGGCTCCGATCTCGGATTCGAGGTTGGGAGAATTGATGGCTATGTTGGCTGGATAGAATATGGTAAAGGCAAGGATCTAGTGGGCGCTCTTGCGCACGTGGACGTAGTTCCTGAGGGGAACCTCAGCGCTTGGCGCTTCCCTCCGTACGAGGGCAGAATTCACAATGGTTTCCTGTTTGGAAGAGGGGCAGCCGATGACAAGGGCCCACTTTTCTGCGTTCTCTTCGGCCTTAAGGCGCTTAGAGATGTAGGGCTGCCAATCTCCAAGCGAGTCCGCCTGATCATTGGTACCGATGAAGAGAGTGGATGGGGCGGTATTGGACACTACCTACAACACGAGGAGATCCCCTCATGCGCGTTTGCCGCTGACGGTATGTTCACTGCGATCAACCGCGAGAAAGGAATTACAGTAGTCACTCTTACAATGCCGCTGAATCACCGAGTCAAGAACGGGCTGCGAATCGCGTCTATTCAAGGAGGCGAGGCGGTAAATAGTGTTCCCGATTCGGCGCAAGCCACTCTCCTTGGCGACACGACTCAGCAAAGCATCGTACAACGGGCGCTCGGTCGATTCCACAGAGCATACCCCAAAGCAACAATTAAGATGAAATCCGGGAATAATAGCTGCTGGACCTTGGCATCAAGGGGTCAATCGGCGCATGCAATGGCGCCAGAGAAAGGAAGGAATGCTATCGCATTCTTGCTTCGGTTCCTTACCCAGCTTCCGATCGAACTAGACGATCCAATGCACTTTGTGCAGCTAATCGATCGAAAAATCGGACTGGATCATACCGGCGCCTCTCTTGATATGGCTTGGCGCGACAAACCGTCCGGTCCACTCACGCTCAATTTGGGCCCGCTCACACTAGATGAGCGGAACGCACAGGTTTCACTCGACATTCGCTCACCAATAAGTATCCCATGCGAACAAGTGGAATCCCATCTGAGAACCCAATTCCATCGTACACCAATTATGGTGGACATCAAGACAAGAAAGGAACCTCTCTACGTTCCTGAGGAGCACCCGTTGATACGGACCCTTTCCCGTGCCTATCAAGCCGTGAGTGGCCGCAAACCCGTGCTTCATGCCGTAGGTGGCGGTACATACGCACGCGCGCTGGACAACTGCGTCAGCTTTGGCGCTGTCCATCCCGGTGAGGAGATCACCGTTCACCAACCGAATGAGCGGGTCTCCATCGAAAACCTACTGCTAAACGCAAAGATCTATGCCTACGCGCTCTACGAGCTGCTGAAGTAGATGACGCCCTCAGTACAGAAGGAAAGTAATCGAGACAGTACAGCGTACTTAAGATTATGCCTAGCGGGAATCAATGTGGCGTGAGTGAGGAATGAGATCGCTCTGTATATGGGCATGCGGCAATACAGTTAGAGCAAGAAGCTCCGTTTTCTTGCCAAAAGGCATAGCAGCGATCCGCGTTGACCGCCCAGCGTTTGATCCCAAGGTTGTTCGACACACATGCTACGCTGTACGAGGGATTGCGATCGTACGAAATGGCCTCCGCGCCACAGGCCTTGGCACACTGGTTACACGTCTTGCAGATCTCCGTCAGGCCAAAGTCAATCGGCTGGTCCGGAACAAGTGGAAGATCGGTAAGAACCTTGCACAGCCGGATTCGTGAGCCGTATTGCGGGGTAACCAACAGGCCGTTTCGTCCGAGCTGCCCAAGACCAGCATCGATGGCAAGCGGAATGCTCAATGCCGTGTCATTGCTCATCGGGATCGCTCGATAGCCAAGATTCCGGATGAACTGCGCCATAGCAATTGTAACATAGGCCATCTCTCCGTATCCCAGCGCTGTGGCTGTAGCGGCCAAATAGGAAGGGGTAGTCTGAACTGCTTGGCCATCCATCTCTACAGCAATGACAACAGCATAGCGATACTCTGTTGGAATCTCTATCGCATCGCCGTTCGCATCTTTGCTGTAGACCCAGAGTGGATTCACTTCTGTGATCCCAGCCAGAGCTGCTCCGTAGAGTTTTGCTGTCTCCTTAACGTCTTGGCTCATGCGAGTTGAATCATCAACCGGATGTTGTCCTAGTTTGAATAGGGCCTCGTTGTCAGGAGAGAGTTTCTTCCACGACTGGTATTGCTTTAGAATGTGAGGAAGATCCCACGCCGCCATTAGGCGGGCGTAGCCAATGCGGGTGTACTCAGGATTCCCTTCTGCAATCCGTTGAGGCGCGGTCGAACGATACTCCGGTTTTCCGTAGAATATCCCACTCTCATCCCACAGCTTCCTCGCGAATACTGTGTTACGCTCATCGAATCGCTTCAGCGCTTGGAGATCAACCTCATAAGGCTGACAGTCACACATTATTTAGGCCCCTTTCTTTGAAAGATTGAATCTAGTTTACACCACTT
>JAUVYF010000062.1 GCA_030603215.1 Candidatus Bipolaricaulota bacterium | reverse complement strand
AGTGTTTCCCTTGCCTTGGTACTGTCGAGCAAGTAAGCGGAATCCTTACCGAGGCGTTCTCCTACGTCTTCAACATGATCTTCAAATGCTTTTCCCAACTGCGCTGCTATCATCTGAACGAGCGACCTTATGGAAATGTTTCGCGTAGTGGAAAGATGGTATATTTCTCCTGGTATTCCTGTCTGTGCCGCACGGAGGGTACCGTCGGCAACATCATGAATGTGAATAAATGACCGTACTGAATGGCCACCGCCGTGCAACAGTAGTTTTCTCCCGATCATGAAGAAGAGAATTGTTCTTGGAATGATGCGATACAGCTGCTGTCCTGGGCCATAAACATTCGCCGCGCGCGTGAATACAACGGGAAAATTATATGCATCAAAAAACGTCTTCAGACTCATGTCTGCCGCGGCTCGGGACACCGCATAAGGAGTGCTGGGATTATAGTTTGTGTTTTCCCGCACAAGCCCCTCGCAACTGCCATACACCTCAGGAGTAGAAACATGAACGTATTTTTTCAGAAACTCACATCGCCGCAGAAGATCATGTAATTTCACCGTAGCTACTATATTGGTCTGAAACCAATGCTCAGGGTATTGCCAGCTTTCTCCCACCATACTTTGAGCGGCAAAATTGACAACATAGTCGGGTTCAAATGCACGAATAGTTGTCATTATGTGTTCTAAGTCATGATTTAGATCCATCTGGTAGAATTGGAAAGTCGCATTCTGTCTGTTTTTGTATGGAAGAAAGACTGCATTCGGCTCGGGGGATCGGCTCAGTCCGATTACTTCCGCCCCTTTCGCAAGGGCATAATCTACAAAATGAGCTCCCGAGAAGGAATTACTACCAATTACTGCTATTTTCTTATTCATCTTCCGCCTTCTGCACGCAAATCATCTAGAGACGATGTCCATTCGCTGTTTGTATCGACAACAGACATCATAGCAGAGTCTGTCAAGAAGTGTGCCAGTACGGAGTGCGCTGATTCAACGTAGCCGTATTCCTCTGAGGAAATATAGAAATTGATGTGTCCCATACCCCGTAGCGGATTGTCATTCTTAAACCCTGAAAATGTGATAATCTTACAGTCTCGTTTAGTTGCCACCGCTACGGCGCGCAGAATGTTTTGTGAACGCCCGGAGCTGCTAATAGCCAAAACCAAGTCTCCTTGTTCTGCCCACAAACGCATGGACCGTTCGAACGCCGCATCATAGCCAAAGTCATTGGAGGAGGCAGTCAAAAGTGGCGGCTCAGTGAATATCATGCTCTTCATCCTAACACCATTGCACAAATCACAGTGCATATGGCTCGCTATGGCTGCGCTGCCACCGTTACCGATTAATATCGCTTTCCCTGAAGCGGATCTAGCCGACAAAATCAGTTCCGTTGCTCTGTTTACACCTTCATCTAATGGCATGGCTGTGCCCTGTTGATTGGTGACTTGCAGATTCAGCAGCAGCTCAGACAGGTTATGGAAATAGGCTGTAGCACTTTGAGCGATCATGTTCTGTCCCCTCTTATCTGAAATCATGACACGTCTACTTGAGCAAGGACTCAATGCGATTAAGCAACGTGCCGTACTCAATCGGCGTCCGGTGGCCAACTGTCGCGACCGCCTGTGCACCCACAGCGTTGCCAATAAAACCCATGACTTCCATTGGCGCATTCTGGGCAACGCATAACGCTGTCAGAGAGAGAAACGCATCTCCAGCGCCAATTCGGTCTATTACTTGATCAGCGAAGGCAGGGATTCTCGAGAAGCCTTCGTCGGTGTCATAGCAGAGGCACCCATGCTTACCGCGTGTAACAGCAACTCGCCTGCAACCTAGCTTTTCCGACACATTCAACACTATCTCCTTTAGATCGCCACTCCGGTCTCGTGCTTCCAGTCTCGCCTCATTCTCGGCAATTGAAACGTAGTCCGCCCGGGGGTAAGCAGAAACAGTATGATATCCCAGGTTTCCGGCATTTGCCTGCACATTCAACGCCAGGAAACGCGCTTGTCTGCATAGGATTTCAATCGCTTGTTGTGTCAACATGCCGTGACCAAAATCTACCACGATGACCACATCATATCTGGGGAGCTCTTCCTGTAAGATAGCACATAGCCGTTTGTTATCGGTTTCGTTTAATTCCCCATCGTTGATTTCGTAGACTTCCAAGAGTCTGGTAAAGAAATACTCGTCAACAAAACGCCGCTTGACAATAGTAGGGGAGTCCTTCTTATACAAGAAGAATCGCTCAATCCTGCTGTCGAGTTTCTTTTTGATAAACCCTTCCTGGGAATCCGTGTCTCCCAGGAATGTGATCATGCTAACATGCTTACAGAAATCTGCCAGGTGGTTGGCAACCGCCAGAATACCTCCGGCAAACTTCTCAGCTGAATTAGTCTTTACAACAAGAGTCGGCTCTTTTGAAGATTTACCAATCGCCGTACAGTACTGATATTCGTCAATGATCGCCTCGCCTATGACCAGTACCTTTAGTGCTTGAGCGTTTTCGAGATATCGCAAGACATCATCCGCACTATATCTCGTTGCAAGATCAGCTAAGAAACTACTAACCTGTTCCGGACAAGCTAACACATGTTTGTCGTCCTGCCGCAATTTGTCCCTCCTGCGAATGTTAGATTATCGGTCTCTGATCTACCAAAGTGTGTAAACTAATCTCGTGTAGCGTCTACTGTAGACTTCTCGTCCCACACTGGTGCATCACGCCGTGGATCAATGTTTTGGAGCATGGTATGTGCTCCATCCACAAAACCTACGGTTGGCTGCCGATCAAGTCTGTGGCTCCAGCTAGCCAAACAATCGGCTAAGCTAGTTTTCATCCTTGATTCCTCTCACTACAGATCCTATCCGCTTTGTATTCCAGGCTAACCGCGGGCGGACAACACCCCGCCAACCACCATAATACTCCTTGCGCATCTCACCGGTATCATGTACGTCGAATGATATTATCTCTCTCTCAAGTACAAAGGTCTCGCTGGGCAGCTTCCCCAGAATAGCAGCAACAGTATAGCGTCCCTCGTTGAGAAAGTTGCCCGGAATGCGGCAAAGAGATTGAAACAATCCAAGTGGATGAGCATGCCCATACCA
Source organism: Candidatus Bipolaricaulota bacterium (assembly GCA_030603215.1). Classification (GTDB taxonomy): domain Bacteria; phylum Bipolaricaulota; class Bipolaricaulia; order UBA7950; family UBA9294; genus JAUVYF01. The sequence continues at coordinate 6,304 of JAUVYF010000062.1, read as the reverse complement.
TGGATCCTCTGTTAGGCTAACCGACGTGGCATTGGATGATGAAAGCACCGGGGTTCCCATCTGGTCGTCCAGCCAGATCGCTGGGTATAGATGTGCTCCCTCCTGTAAGTTCCAGTACTCGATTTGAATGAGCACCTCTTTGGATATGTCCACCCCTGCTGTAGAGCCATCAATGCCGTCCTGAAGAATGCGCACTGCGTGCAGACGGACAATATCGTTCCCCGGCGCCTGGGCAGGATCGGGCCAGACCACCTCGCCACCGGCCGAGCGTGCCGTCGCCAGATAGTGTTGGACGACCTCGGCAGCCTGGCCATCCGTAACCATGTTCCCGTTATCCAACAGAATAGCCCTCTGACAGATATTCACGATGCTGGCCATATTGTGCGACACCAACAACACCGTCCTCCCCTCGCTAGCTACATCACCCATCTTTCCCAGGCATTTCTTCTGAAACTCAGCATCCCCAACTGCCAGAACTTCGTCGATCAACAGAATCTCTGGCTCCAGATGGGCAGCCACGGCAAAACCTAGCCTAACGCGCATCCCGCTGGAATAGCGTTTTACCGGTGTGTCAATATATTCCTCTACTCCAGAGAAATCGACAATCTCATCGAACTTCCGGTCGATCTCTTTTCCTGTCATTCCAAGAATAGCGCCACTCAGGCGTACGTTTTCCCTCCCTGTCAACTCAGGATGAAATCCGGTTCCGACTTCCAGGAGACTGTTGACCCGACCACTTAGCACTGCCCGGCCTTCACTGGGCTCCGTTATCCTGGTAAGAATCTTTAGCAGCGTGCTCTTGCCTGCGCCGTTTCTGCCGATGATACCGAGAACTTCGCCATGTCTTACTTCGAAGGAGATATCTTTCAAGGCCCAGAGGAAAGAGGAAGATTTCGGATGTCGGATTTCGGATTGCGAATTTCTGCGAAGCCGGCGGAGTGGTGCGGAGACGGCATTGGTTAAGCTCTCGCGCAGGGTCTTGTATTGCGCGCCACTACCAACGTATTGCCCCATGCGGTAGCGTTTGCCTAAGTTCTCAACACGGATGGCGATATTGCTCATGACTCGCCATCCTTGACGGAAGACCGGAGACCGGAGACCGAAGCTAAGCAACCCTTAAGCGAGGACAGGAAATCGAAGTCGAGAGACCGCAACCGAGAAATCAGAAGTGTCATATGTGTGCCTCCAAGGACTTACGGAATGCTTGTAGTTTGATGAAAAGCTGATGTCCCAATTCCCTTGCTCCAGTAGCTGTATTACTCAATGAGTAGCCTCTCTGTTCTATGATGTCGAAACAGGCTATCGTTTCCAAGTAAGACCTCAACGCCATTCCAAGGAACCGGTTCTGTTCCGCGCTGCTTTGTCCCGTTGACCCTTCGGCAATGTTCAACACAATAGAAGTCGCTGCTCGTTCCACTTGAGATCGAAGATTGAAGCGCTCCGACTCTGGCAGTCTTCCGCTAACCTCGTACACAAGATCCATATACTCCAATGCTAACTTGTACACCCTCAGATTCTGAAATTTATACACGTTATGACGGGAGACAGAGGACAGAAGACCGGAGACCAGACAAGCAAGATCGGAGACCGAAGCGAATTGATCTCGCCCACATTGTACAGGCTACCTGCATTTTCGTCTTGCGCTTCTTCACTCCTTTTTGCCCCAGTGCTCCCTCATGCTTAGCTTTTGCCGCAGACTCGTGCTACATGCAACGAGTGTATCGTCTTTCATCTCTATCCTCCGTCGCCCATCCTCGGTCATCGGTCAGACTTCCTGCTACACAATATCCGCAAAATACCTCTCTGTCTTCCGGAAATACGCCAGCCCGGTGAGGAACATAATCGTGGTTATGCCCAATGAGATCCCAAGATGCGGCCAGTCAAATGGCTTCCCCAGTATCGCGGAACGATAACCATCGACGATCCCGGACATGGGGTTGAGCGCCATGAGCCAACGCCAGTTCTCCGGAATGATTGTGACCGGATAGATAACAGGGGTTACATACATCCAGATCTGAACGAGAAATGGGAGCGCGTAACGAAAATCTCGATAGGCGGTGTTTAGTGCGCTCACGAATACCCCTACTCCTAACACGCAGAGTATCGTCAGCGAGACGAGCGGTAGTACCATGAGGATGGAGACCCCTGGGATTATTTGATAGTAGAACATCATGGCAATCAATATCCCAAAGGAAATCGCGAAGTCTACAAGAGCTGCTCCTACAGAGGCGACCGGCATGATAAGCCTGGGAAAATAGACCTTGGTGATCAGGTTAGCCTCTGCGACGATGCTCTGTCCGCTCCGGTTGACCGCATCGGCAAAGAATTGCCAGGGTAAAAGGCCCGCGTACAGAAAGATCGGATAAGGGAAGCCTTCTGAGTCTATCTTAGCTAGTCCCCCAAAGACTACGCTGAACACAACCATCTTCAGAAAAGGTTGAATAAATGCCCAGAGAAATCCAAGGACGGCCTGCTTGTAGCGAATCTTTACATCTCGCCAGGTAAGGAAATAGAGCAGCTCGCGGTACTGCCAAAGCTCCCCTAGCTTCAGAGAGAGCAGGCCTCGCGATGGCTGGATGATAGTTGTTGGGACTGCATTGGATTGACTTAGTCCTTCAATATCATTCAAAAGGCGGTTTTCCTGAACTTCTTGCTCCAATTATTGCTCTCCTCCCGATGTCTAAGGCTAATGTTTTGCTCCGGCCGTTCTAGAATCAATTCTCCACCTTCAATTCAACCTTTGAATTCAATAAATGAATTATAACGAGCGGCCGGTGCTCTGTCGAATGCCGGGAACCGGTGATGAGAGACGAGCAGTCTCTAGTTCCTGGTTCCTAATCATCCCGGTAAACCTTCTCGTAATATTCCTCATACAATAGGTTCTTCACCTCTCGTAACACGAGGCTACTGAAGAGATATCAGAGCAGCTTGATAAGTGTTGTAGATTTTCCGAGCTGCCTTCCTAAGGTCCGTTCTTTCCTCGTGAGTTAACGCATGCTCTAGTGTTGGGCCAAGACGCTTACCAACTACCTGTGGTATGCCCACCATAACGGGGACAGATAAGTCGGGAGTCTTATAGGGTGCGGCAATAGACAGTACCTTATTACTGTTAAGAGCAATGGATCGAAGAATATCTCTGAAAGAAGTCGCTGGGCCTTGTCTAGTACCACCAGTTGACTTAATAATCAACCGGGAGATCTCTTTAATCGATTCTTGGACTTGTTCCTTGTTTAGAAGCTTCTTGCTGCTATCAACAAATTCTTTAATAGATGAGCCAGCGATCGTTACTGTGGACCAAAGAAAAACAGCTGCCTTACCATGTTCTCCACCAACAAAGCCAGTTACGTCCGTTATGGGTACATCAAGACACTTAGCAAGCTCTGATCTAAACCTTTGGCTATCCAGATTTGTACCAGTACTAATGACCCAGGCGTCGGAGATCTCCTTGAAAAGGGTTGCCATGGCATCGACAGGATTGGTAACAACAACATATTTGGCATGGGGGTTCTTAGGGACCACGGCTTCAGCTATTTGCCTTATAGTGGCGGCATTTGCTTTGATTAAGTTGGTTCTATCCTCCATCTGCGGAGTACGCGGTGTGCCGGCCGTTACTAAGACTATATCGGCTCCCTCTACTGCTTCATCTTCGTCATATGTAGAGACCTCCATCGGGATCCTGGTACTGGCCAGGGAATGCCTAATCTCTTCGCCCACTGCCTTAGCGAGACCAGGCATGGTGTCTATGAGAGTAAGGTTTATTATCCAACTTTCATGTGCAAGGGCCATCAAGGTCATTTGACCAACCTGCCCCGTGCCAATAACTGCTACATGCATCTTAGCCTCTCCATTTCATCACATTTGGGGTCTGCCATTCCCTTAGCAACTCGGTCTGTAAGTCTCTTCTTCATCACGCCTCACAGAATAAGCCTTCTACCCCTTTCACGATCTTCTGTGCCGCCTGGTCGATATCTAACCGCGCTGTATCCACGACGATCTCCGGAGCCTTTGGCTCCTCATAAGGGACGTTTACCCCGGGTACAGTAGCATCTTGTTTCTTGCTTTTTGTGTAGATATCCTTGGGAGAGAACTTGTTCTGTCGCTTGCTCTCTCGGTGGATGCAAATCTGTAGCGGGCACTGAAGATAGACTTCAGCAAAATTGGGGATCAACCTACGGGCAACCTCCCTATATCTGAGCCTGTTTCCCGTGGCGTCGATGATTACATTGGCCCCGACTTCTGTCAGGAGCTTAGCCATGTAAGCCAAGCTCGCGTACACCATATCGCGCTCTGCTTGAGAGTATGTTGGAGTTGGGGTGATCACCTTCCTGATCTCATCAAGTTGGAGGATTCTTGCTTCGACGCCACTTTCTTCCAGCAGGTGCTTCACTTTCTGAGCGATCACCGTCTTGCCCGAGCCCGGTAGTCCGGTCAACCAAATCGCCCAAGGTAGTAAGGCGGTGACGGGTAACGGGTGTGTAGAGTTCGTAGAGTTCGTGGAGTTCATAGAGTTCGTTGGGTTGTAAAGACAGGTTCTAGCCCGACTTTACCGCGCAAGAGGGTATTTCAGCAGTCATAGGCCCTCTATTCAGGGTATTTAGTAGTTTCGCAATCTCTCTGTACAAGCTGATTTACTCGTCTTTACCTTGTAGGACAAGGCGGACAAAGTATCAGCCAACAAGTGTATGACCTAACATTACTCACCTGTATCACTCAGATTCCTGCACTAACTGTTCGCCATATATCGCAGTTGTAGCACATTTATATCTCTCACTTGACTTAATGGCGCAAATAGTGTATGACCTAATTCATGGCAAGCATTACTAAGAAGGTCATCCGAGGAAGAACGTACTACTACGCCCGGCAGTGCAAGCGGGTAAATGGTAAGCCCAAGATCGTGTGGCAGAAGTACCTTGGCCGCCTTGACAACATCATTACCGCAGTGAGCGAGCACCGCGAAGCTCAGCTGATCCCGCAGCCACAGAAAGAAGGGATCGTCACTGACTTGGGGGCTGTCGCTGCGTTGTACGATCTAGCGTCTCGGCTCGATCTTGTGTCTGTCATTGACAAACACGTTAGAAAGCGTGGTGATGGTCCCTCCGTTGGTACCTACCTCCTGGTCGCGGTGATCAACCGCTGTGTCGATCCCCGCAGTAAGGCCAAGGTAGGAGAGTGGTTTGACAAGACTGTGCTCAGACGATTGGTTGATATCAAGAGCCGTCAACTTACCAGCCAACGCTACTGGGACAACATGGACCGTGTTTCACCGCAAGCGATCGCCAGTATTGAAGCTGACCTGATGGCGCTGATGGTTAAGGAGTTCGGTGTTGACCTTGACCGCCTGTTGTTTGATGCGACCAACTTCTTCACCTTCATCGACACCTCAAACGAGAAGTCCACCTTGGCCCAGCGGGGGAGAAGCAAGGAAGGACGCGCTTACTTGCGCATCGTTGGCCTCGCACTGCTTGTCACCACAGACTTTCATGTACCCCTGTTTCACCACACCTACCCGGGCAACCAGACTGATGCTCCTACCTTTGCTAGTCTGACTGATGTCCTCGTCACCCGGTGCAAGCGACTCACTGCTGGTGTAAAGCACGTTACGCTCATCTTCGACAAGGGGAACAACTCCAAGGACAACCTTGACGCCGTCGCTGCTACGCCCTACCACTTTGTTGGCTCATTGGTCCCCACCCAGCACCGTGACCTACTTAAAGTAGTACGGGAGCAATTCCACTCACTGGACCAACAAGGACTGCCCGGGGTATCTGCCTACCGAACAACGAAGATGGTCTTTGGGCACAAACGCACCGTGGTGGTCACCTACAATGAGAACCTGTTTATTACTCAAGCAAAAACCCTGCGCCGTGAGATTGTCAAGCGGCAACAATGGTTTCGCCAACTCGTCGCTCAACTTGAGAGGTGGCAACGAGGAGAGGTCCGTAGTGGGCATGGACCCACCGTTGCTGTTACACAGAAGAAGGTTAATAAGCGGTTGAAAGCAAGGCACATGAAGGATCTGTTCACTGTCAACATCACAGAGCAACATCACCTACCGGTCGTCAGCTACCGGTTCAATCAGGATGCGTGGGAGGAGTTACAAGTGACACTTCTCGGTAAGACCATCCTGTTCACCGATAATGACAACTGGACTACTGCTCAGATCGTGCATGCCTACCGTGCCAGTTACCATGTTGAGGATGCCTTCCGAGAGATGAAAGACCCACATCACATTGCGCTGCGCCCACAATATCACTGGACAGACCAAAAGGTTCGTGTACACGTGTTTACCTGTGTGCTGGCGTTG
>JAUVYF010000091.1 GCA_030603215.1 Candidatus Bipolaricaulota bacterium | reverse complement strand
GCCAACATAGTCGAAGGCCAATCACGTCAAACAACCAGGGAATATGTTCAGTTCCTATACAATGCTAGAGGATCCCTTGAAGAAACCCGCTATCACTTACTCTTGGCCAAGGACCTGGAGTTACTCGACTCAGATTCACATACCAGACTGGAAACAGACTACAGAGCAGTGAGCAAAATGCTCAACGGATTGATTCAGTCGCTTAGGCGAAAGGAGAATCGAGGGATTGGGGGAGAAGAGTTCAAGGAGTAAGTGGGCCCGATGCATAATCCTTAATCCTTAATGCATAATCCATAATCCTTAATCCTGCCTTTTCCACCGTTTTTCAACTCCCACCTGTTTTTCCCCTTAATCCATAATCCTTAATCCTGTGTTTCTTACTCATCACTTAATTGGAGGCCCGATTGTCGATATTGCTTAAGAATTTCACGGCTATCACAGTTACTGACAAGGGTATCCTAAAAGATGTCTCTATCACGATAGATTCGGGCAAGATAGGCAAGATAGGCCACGATCTCGGTGACGTCAGGTTGAACGACTACGATAAGGTCATCGACGGTAACGGCGAGGTGGTCATCCCTGGACTAGTTAATGCTCATACCCATGCGGCGATGGTCCTATTCCCTGGATACGACGACGATCTCCCACTGAGCAGATGGTTGGAGGAGAGGATCTGGCCGGCCGAGCGCAAGCTAACTGCGGAGGATGTCTACTGGGCGTCCCTGCTAGCCATGATCGAAATGCTAAAATCAGGGATTACAACCCTCGCCGACATGTACTTCTTCATGGACGATGTAGCCCGGGCGGTGGAGGAGAGTGGCATGAGAGCCCTCCTCGCGCAAGGGATTATGGATCGAAAGCTTGACCATGAGGCTGAGAACCACCTGGATAAGGCCACAAGATTCGTGGAACATTGGGAGGGAAAGGCGAAAGGTCGCGTAAAAACAGCTTTTGCTCCCCATAGCTGCTATCTTTGTGGTGAAGACGTCTTAAACAGAACGGTGGAATTGGTCAAGAAATATGACACAAGGTTGCACATCCATCTCTCAGAGACTAGAGAAGAAGTGGAGGAGATTCGTAAGACGAAACAAGCCAGCCCCGTTCAATTCCTTGAGCGACTTGGGCTATTTGAAGTTCCAGTGTTGGCCGCCCACTGTGTCCACCTGAGTACAGAAGATATCAATATCCTGGCGGATGAAGAGTCAACCATAAGTGTGGCCCACTGCCCCAAGAGCAATATCAAGCTTGGGTCGGGCATTGCTCCCATTCCCAAGCTACTGGAAGCTGGAGTAAACGTCGCCTTGGGTACTGACGGGGCTGCCTCAAACGATACCCTGAGCATACTAGAGGAGGCCAGGTGTACTGGCTACCCGCAAGGGGTTGGCGGTGAAAAAATCGCGGCGATGGAACTCCTCAGAATGGCCACGGTCAATGGGGCCAAAGCCCTGGGCATGGAAAAACAGATCGGTACGATAGAGGAAGGCAAGGATGCCGACTTGGTGATCTTAGATCTAGACACAGCGCATCCGCCGCATTCTCCTGATCCGGTTAACGCTGTGGTCCAGCTGGCTCAGCCTCAAGATATCAAGACGGTCATTGTCGCTGGTCGCGTAGTGATGGAGGATGGCAAGGTGTTGACGATCGACGAACAGGAAGTCAAGACGAAGGTTGAGGAATTAAGGAAGAAATATCGGGAGGACTGAATGGAGAGTACGAAATATAGAGTTAAGAACATTGAGCTGGCGGAGGCAGGACACAAAAGGATCGAATGGGCAAAAGGAAGAATGCCCGTGTTGGGGTTGATACGGGAGCGGTACACGAGAGATCGGCCGCTAGCGGGAGTAAGGGTAGCGGCGTGCTTGCATGTTACCGTCGAGACGGCCAACCTGATTACCACCCTGATCGCTGGCGGGGCGAAGGTTGCCCTAACAGGCTCCAATCCGCTTAGCACCCAGGATGATGTAGCGGCGGCTCTTGCCAAGGAAGGCGTAAGTGTGTATGCCTTCCGCGGTCAGAATGAGGAAGAATACTATGAATGCGTTGAGGAAGCGCTTCGTCTCGAACCCAACATCCTCCTCGATGATGGCGCGGACATGATCGCCACCGTTCATCAACGACACAAGGATCTCATCAAGCAAGTCAGCGGCGGCTGTGAAGAGACGACCACCGGTGTCGTCCGGCTGAGAGCGCTGGCTGAGCAAGGGGATCTTAAGATCCCTATCATGGCGGTCAACGACGCCGAAACAAAGATGATGTTCGACAACAGATATGGCACGGGCCAATCCGCGATCCATGGGATCATGAACGCCACCAACTTCCTCTTCGCGGGCCAGACAGTGGTTGTAGTCGGCTATGGCTGGTGCGGGCGGGGAATCGCCACGAGGGCTAGAGGGATGGGAGCGAATGTAATCGTAGTTGAAGTAAACCCGAGAAAGACCCTCGAAGCAGCTATGGATGGCTATTGGGTGATGCCGATGAGGGAGGCCGCCAAACTCGGTGACCTGTTCATCACCGCCAGCGGCAATCTTTCCGTCATCAGAAAGGAACACTTCCAGGTGATGAAGGACCAGGCGATCTTGGCCAATGCCGGCCACTTCAACGTTGAGATAGACAGGCCTGGCCTGGAAGGACTAGCTAGCGAGATCCGCGAGGTTAAGGAAGATGTCGTAGAATATGTACTTAACAACGGGCGGCGACTCTATCTCCTGGCCGAGGGAAGGCTCGTAAACCTTTCTTGCGCGTTTGGCCATCCGCCAGAGGTCATGGATATGAGCTTTGCTAATCAGGCGTTGGTCGTCAAGTACATCTCGGAGAACGCCGCGCAGCTTAAGCCCCAGGTTTACTCTGTGCCGGCTGAGATCGATAACTCCGTGGCCAAGCTCAAGTTAGACGCGCTGGGAATCGAGCCTGAGACCTTGACGCACGAACAGAAGGAGTACCTATCATCATGGACCTCAGGCACATAACCAAGAATATTGAGGACTACTTGAGGGAGAGATTCGGGGCAAGCGCCAAGATCGACGGGATGCGCGAGCTTGGCGGTCCTTCTACCGCGGGAGAGAAGGAGATAAAGGGATTCGGCTACGGGAAGCCGTATCTGATTGAGTTTACCGTTGATGACGAGAAAAGATCGGTCGTGCTCTCTTCGATGAAGCAGGACAGATTTGGCCACGATCACTTCTCCGATCGGGCTCAGGACCTGCTGTGGCAGCATAGCGCCTGCAATACGCTTCCCAGGCACGTAAGGTCGCTTGATGTGGGCTACTTCACCTCTGATGGGCGATTGAGCTCGGCAGGAGAGGCGGAGGAGTACTTCATTCTGAGGGAGAAGGCCGAAGGAGTAGAGTACTACCACGATCTGGACCGGATAAAGACTGAGGGGATAACCAAGCTAGATAAGGAAAGAGCGGTCGCCCTCTCTTCGTATCTAACCGGTATTCACTCAGTCAAGCGAGACGATCCAAGCCTCTATATCAGGAGAGTTCGCGATCTAGTCGGCCACGGTGAGTGCATAATGGGGCTGATCGACTCTTACCCCAGCGACCTTGAATTTGTCAGCTGGAAAGAGCTTAACGAGATCGAAAACAAGTGCGTCGATTGGCGCTGGCGGCTCAAGGAGAGGACGGCCAGGCTATGTCAGGTCCATGGAGACTTCCACCCGTTTAATGTGTTGTTCCGCGAAGGCACCGATTTCAGCTTGCTCGATCGGAGTCGGGGCGAGTGGGGCGAGGCGGCGGATGATCTCTCATCAATGAGCATCAACTACATATTCTTCTCATTAATGGCTTATGGCAGGCTGGAAGGGGGGTTCGAAACGCTATTCGATCTATTCTTCCAGAATTACCTCCGCAATAGTGGGGATGATGACATCTTGGAAGTGATTCCACCGTTCTATGCCTTCCGTGGGCTGGTGGTTGCCTCTCCCATCTGGTATCCACATCTGGAGCTTGATGTGCGCACGAAGCTGTTCAACTTTATCAAGAACGTGCTTGAGCTTGAAAGATTTGATCCAACGCGGGTAAACGAATACCTAAAAGCGTGAAGGAGAAAGAAGGTACTAGGTACCAGGGACTAGGTACTAGAAACCAGGGACTGGCTGCTTTTTGAGTAACCCGAGACAAAAAAGATGCCTGTCCCTCTTTCGAAAAGTAGCCTGTCCCCTTTTTCTTCTAGGCAAATGACCTTAGACTCTCGAGTCAAGACTGATAAGGAGGGAGGAAGATGACCAAACGTGAATACTATGTGGTAATCGAGGAAGGAGAGGATGGTTATCTAATTGCTGATGTTCCAGAGCTTCCCGGGTGCCATACTCAAGGCAAGACCAAAGAAGAACTTATAGCCAATGTAAAGGAAGCTATTGAGCTTTACGTTGAAGTAGAGGGCAAAAAACCATCCCCTGAACTCTTGCCTAAGATTGTAGGGATAGAAAGAGTTAAAGTAGGGGTTTAAGGATCGATATGCCTCGGTTACCGAGCCTAAACAGCTGGGAAGTAATTCGAGTATTAGGAAAAGTTGGATTTGAACAAGTACGGCAGAAAGGTAGCCATGTATTTATGCGTCATCCAGATGGGCGCACAACCTTGATTCCTGTACGTCAAGGAAGAGATATAGACCGAAGTCTTCTCCGAAAGATCATCAGAGATATGGATATAACTCGTGATGAGTTCATGGATTTACTGTGAGAACAATTCCTGGAAACACGGCACGTAGCTTGTGGTAAGTAGCAGAACAGTCAAGAGTCGACAGTCGTCAGTCTGGAGTCAAAACACGATGAGGGGAACTAAAAGCGTTCAAGGTTCTACGTTCTACGTTGAAGACCTGACCATACAAAGTGTGAAAGAGGGACAATGGCGATCGAGAGATTTGAGGAGCTTGAGTGTCGGAAAGAGGCCAGGAAGCTATGACACACAGAACATTGTGAATTGCGGAAAGCGAATTGCGGATTTGAATGAATAGAGAAGATCTAGAAAAGCGGACGAAGGAGTTTGCGTTGCAGGTTATCCTCTTTGTGTCGGACTTGCCAAAGAGTAAAGCGACTGATGTAATGGGTCATCAGTTACTGAAGTCAGGAACCTCAATTGGGGCCAACCATCGTGAAGCCAATCGGGCTGAATCCCGTAACGACTTCATTCACAAAATCGCCATCGTGGAGAAGGAGGCAGCCGAAACCCAATACTGGCTGGAGCTCTTCGAGGAGTCGAACATAGGTGATCGGGAGGAGCGACAGCGTCTACTGCAGGAATCGGGAGAACTTCTCGCTATCTTCACAGCGACCGGCAAGACTGCCAAGGAGAAACGGGAATGAGAGCGGATGTACAATTGCGAAGTTCGGATTGCGAATCTCGAATTGAAAACCTCGTAAGGCAGTAAGGAGAAGTCTGAAGCTGCAATTGTGAAATGCGAAATGCGGAACGCGGATTGCAAAAGTGATAAGATAATAGGTAGAAACCTGAATGTGTAATTCCAAGCTCTGAGCCTCGGCTTTTCTGCTTTCAAATCCGCAATCCGAAATCCGCAATTCAACATTCCATCTTCGGGACCAGCGGTCGATAAGGAGGGAATATGACGAACTACCGTTTTTCCGTGGTGATTGAGAGGGACGAGAACGGTTATTACGCGTACTGCCCTGAGCTGCAGGGATGTTATACACAAGGCGATACATATGAACAGGCTTTGGCGAACATCAAAGATGCCATTCGTCTGCATGTAGAGGATCGGGTGGAAAGTGGCGAGGAGATCCCGCAGGCGGAATCGATTAGTCTCACTTCCTTGGAAATGGTCGTATGAGTGAGAAGTTGCCGCGGGTGACCGCCGATGAGGTGATCAAAGCATTGACGCGCGTGGGGTTCTCCCTCATACGCCAAAGTGGAAGCCACAAGATTCACAAGAATGCACAAGGTAAGAGGGTGACGGTTCCTTATCATGCGGGGAGGATACTCCATCCCAAGGTTCTGAAAAGCATCCTGCGGGATGCGGACCTAACGGTGGAAAGGTTCAAGGAGTTGCTGAAATGAGGGATTGCTAAACGTGGATCTACAATTGCCAATCTCGAATCTCGAATTGAAAACCTTAGGAAGCCGGTAATGATGAGCGTGAATCTGCAATTGTGAAATGCGAAATGCGGAACGCGGATTGCAAAAGTGATAAGATAATAGGTAGAAACCTGAATGTGTAATTCTAAGCTCTGAGCTTTGGAT
>JAUVYF010000133.1 GCA_030603215.1 Candidatus Bipolaricaulota bacterium | reverse complement strand
ATCAACAATTTTCCCTCCCCGACCTCGCCCCGTGTAGTAGTAGGATTGGAGTTACTACATGGGGTAAAGGAGGGAATTAAAGGGAGGGGGGGAGAAGAAGAGGAAAGACAGTAACCAGTAATGGGTAATGGGTTCGTTGAGTTCGTTGCCCCGTAGAAGTACAACTACTAAAATCACTTCACCCCCGTGAAATACAGAGCAGAATAAGATTTCACAGGGCAGGCCCCGTGAAATACAAACAGAACAAGATTTCACAGGGCAGGAGGGGCAGGGGTTTGTTGGGTGAAGCAGTTGAGTGCGAGATTGGTCGATTGGTTGAGCAAGGAATCGCGAGCTGAAAGCTGACCGCTGAAAGCTTCCTTTCCTGACAACTGCCTTCCCACCCTCACCCAGCCTCTCCCTTCATCGAGGGAGAGGGATTGAAAGGCAACAGCTGCCTTTCCTGAAAACTGATCACTGTCTACTGATCACTGATAACTGAAAACGTTTCTTCCTGATAACTTCTTTTTCTTCCCACCAGTACGTCTCTATAGCATGGTACCTTGTGGTATCATCGCGTCTGTATTTACAATACACCCACCAACAGCTAAGCCTGGTACCTGACCGTCATCCGGTAATATCCCAATATATTCTTGTCTTGTTTCCCCCTAGCTGTAATGCTATACTAATAGGATCAACGCACAAGAATTGTAGGTAATGATCTTAGCAGTTACGAGAGGAGAACAAGTGTTTGTTGGTAGAGAAGGGATCAGTTGGTTGTTGGCCTCTATTGTTGTTGGCTCTTGTTGGGTGTGCGCCGGTCTTTGTAGCGAGGCTGATTACACGCTAGGGGTTACCTTCTCTTCTGAGAGAGACATTATTGGAATAGCGGAATTAGGATGGAGCGCGGGCAGCGATCTCTCCCTTTCGTTTGATATTGATAACGCTCCGCTTGGCATAGACATCTCCGTAGATCAACGGAGGGGGAACAAGCGATTTCGCCCGATTGACGAAATAATCACCCGAGTTGGCATGCTTGACTGCAACGTGCTAAGAAGCGAGCTTGAACAAACAACGATCGAGCTAGCTGAAGGGGTAGGGATCATCCGAGCTATGTCGGATCCTATCTCGATAACAGAGCTCAAAGAGCAAGTCAAGTTAGTCCATTCTCATCTGAAAAAGGGGATTGTTGACACACTGGAAGGAGCCTGCGGAGAGGAAGAACGGCGGGTCGCCCAGCTACTCATATTAGTGGAGCCAATGAAGAAGGGCTATGACTATCTAGCCTACATAATTGGCAAGATCAGCTTGTACGCCAGGGGCGAGACTAGAGAGGAACTTGCCGGCCTTCTATGGAGGATTGTGCTTTCACTATCTGGCGGACACAAAGAGGAATACATACATGGATTGGAGCTCTTGCTCGTCCGCGTCGAACAGCAGCGAGGACTGGAGATAAAGGAGGAAGAGGCCGATCGCGTCAGATACAAGGCCGATTACTTGCTTCGGGAAATCGCGGGAGATCAAGTCGAGAAGCAAGCCCGGATTGTGCTATCCGATTCTTTTCTCGGCGCCGATCTTGACTTATCTGCTAAGTGGAATGAGCTCGATCATTCCGGGCCAAGCAAGGACAAGCTTACCGGAACCCTGGGGTTCGCTCTAGAAGTGGAATCCGAAAGCTGGACAGGGGGTTTTGGCTATGATTATGAGGCGCGGGATTACCTGGATCTGTTAAAGAATGATGATGACCGACTGGCACACAGTTTTGAGTTTAATCTGGAAGGTGAGATTGCTTCATTACAGCTTGCGGGATCGTTTTCGCTACAGGATGCGTATTATCCCCACACAATTGGTGATGAGATTGATTACGCTCGGCTAGAGGAGGCAAAAGCGGCAGTGGGAGACCTGATTGCTTGTTTACGGCAGTCGGAAATCTCATCAACGATAGAAACTAAGCTTATGGACATCCTCAAGGCTGCTTATGCGGCACTCGAAAACGGAGATTGTGAAGGGGTAGTGGATGAGCTAAATGATTTTGTCAGCGAGATTTACGATGGCAAATGGGAGGAAGAGATCGGTGCCGGCATAGCCAAGAAACTGGTCGATTCCGCGATGGGCATCCTTCCGCGGAAGAGAGAAAAGCAGCTTAGCTATTCGTGTAGCGCGAGACTTCCTCTTTGTGACTCGAGGGTTGCTGTCCACGCGCGGCGCATGGCTGACATATATCCTGCCGATAGTTCCCTTAACCATAGCGCGACTCTCATTGGCGCGGGGTATAGCGAGGATTGGGACGGGATATCAGTCAGTGGTTCCATTGAACGCGAAATGACGTGTTATCCCTTTAACCAGGATAAGGATAAACAGGTTGATGACGGGGAACTAGAATTAGAGGGGAGCTACAACTCTCTTTCTTGGGGGCTGATGTGGTCCCGGAAATTCACTGGCTATCCTTGGCGTAGCTACAACAATAAGAATGTAGTGAAAGAAGAGCTTAGTCTAGAAATTCCTCTATCAGTCCTGGTGTTTGCCGCCAAGGTGAGCAGGCAACTAACTAGCTATCCCAATGATGCGGAAAAGGCACCGCAACGCGATGAGAAGATAAGCCTGGCGGGTGATGTGTCGGTACTTGGCATGGATCTAGGGGCAACACTGACAAACAAGACGCGACGAATAGAACAGTTGGTTGAAACGACGGATACCTTCAAGTTATCCGTGGATACTGAGGCGACCGATTGGCTGAGCTGTGAGGGTTTCGCGGAATGGGAACACAAAACAGATTCGGAAGATCGAGGAGAGGATAGTGACTCTTTCCGCTTGGGGGTGGAGTTTAGTGCGATACTTTAAGAAGAAGATGGTAATGAGTGATGGGTGAGATAGAACCAGTCCAAGGTCCAACGTCCAAAGTCGAGAGACAGTAAGCAGTAATGGGTAATGGGTGAAGGGAAAGGAACTGAAAACTGATCGCTGCTTACTACTTGCTCACCCTCACCTAGCCTCTCCCTTCATCGAGGGAGAGGGATTTAAGGGCAACAGCTTCCTTTTCTGAATACTGACGACTGATAACTGTAATGCATGAAACACAAAGAAGCGGGAACCACAAGCTGATGACTTACGACTGAAAACGGATCGCTGCTTACTACTTGCTCACCCTCACCTAGCCTCTCCCTTCATCGAGGGAGAGGGATTGAAAGGGAAGGGTGAGCTGAATAGTTGATTGGTTGATTGGTTGAGCAAAGAATCGCGAGCTGATTGCTGATCGCTGAAAGCTTCTTTTCTCCCTGACAACTGATTACTGAGTACTGCCTTCAAACTACGGATACAGCCGGTTGATCTGGCGGGCAAATGGGATTGCCTCTCGGATATGATGGATGCCACAGATCCAGGCAATAGTGCGCGCTATTCCTAACCCGAAACCTGAGTGGGGAA